>NZ_JBEZWN010000018.1:0-126159 GCF_040637495.1 Streptomyces sp. NPDC029044 | reverse complement strand
GGCGGCGGTCCGCGAACATCGCGGGCCGCCGCCGGCCGCCGTTGTCAGAGCCCGGCCCGCGGACGCGGCGCGAGCACCAGCATCGTGACGTCGTCCTGAACGTCCGGGCAGTGCCGCACGAGGTCCTCCCAGACCTGCTCGGCCAGCGCGACCGGGTCCTCGGCGGCCAGGTCCGGCAGCCGTTCCACCAGGGGGTAGAAGGCCCCGCGCGCGTCCCTGGCCTCGGTCACCCCGTCGGAGGCGAGGAAGAGCCGGTCCCCGGCCCGCAGCGGCACCGAGACGACCCGGGGCGGAGCGGCCCCGGCGAGACCGAGACCGAGCGGTGTGCACGGCTCGACGTCCAGCTCTACGGCCCGCCCGTCCCGCAGCAGCAGCGGACCGGCCTGCCCGCACGCCACGATCCGCACGACCTGCGCGTCGGCGGAGAAGTCGAGCAGCACCGCCGTCGCGAACAGCTCGGCGTTCGGGTCGCCCGCCGAGTCCACCGCCAGCCTCCGGTCGAGCCGGGCGGCCACCGCCTCCGGGTCCGGCTGGTCCAGCACGGCCTCCCGGAACGCCCCCAGCAGCGCCGCGACCGTGGCCACGGCCGACAGCCCGTGCCCCTGCACATCACCCATCACGGCCCGCACGCCGTAGGGTCCCGCCCGTACGTCGAAGAAGTCGCCGCCGACCAGCGTCCCGCGCTGCGCGGCCCGGTACAGCCCCGCGCACCGCACCGGCCCGACCCGGTCCGGCAGCGGCGGCACGACGGCCCGCTGCGCCGCCTCGGCGACGGTCCGCTCGGTGACCAGCTGGGCGTTCCGCCGGCTGCGGACATAGGACAGCAGCACGCTCAGCACCGACACGAAGCACACGGTCAGAAGATCCGTACTGCCGGGATCGTTGAGATGGAAGACGGGCACGGTCAGCACGACCACCACCAGCGCGCCGAGCACCGCCGTCGCCACCGGGCCGTGCGCCAGGACGGCCAGCGGCGGGATGGCGCCCAGCAGAAAGCCGATGTCGAGCGGCTCCGGGCTGATCAGCTCCGCCGCGCACACCCCCGCCAGCAGCGCCGACGGCAGCACCCGGGCCCAGCCGGGCGGCGGTGCGCCGCGCAGCCAGCCCCGCCGGTCCGGGTCCCGCCGCGCCAGCCGGCCGCGCACACTGCTCACACCACCACGCTGCTACGCCCGACCGGCCGCCGCACGCCGGGACCCGCGCCGCCACGGGCGGCCGCGGGCTCCGGCCCGAACGGCGCCGGCGTCCCCGCGATCCCCGAAGACGGCTGTCGCAGCGGGCTGTTGAGCCCTTCCGGTAAACCGATGGACGGCACCGCCGGAGATCACGTAGCGTGTGGCGCACCACGCCCCGAGGCCGACGGAAGGAGGACAGAGCCGTGCAGTTCACACCGTTTCCGCGCTCCCTCCCCGCCCAGCCGGCGTGCTTCGACTGACCCACCGGGAGCGCTCTCAGCAGCACACGTCCCGGAGGACATCCCATGACCGACGTGGTCATCCGCGCGCTCGACACGAGCGACGCCGGACTCTTCGACACCCTGCCCGACCCGCTCGGCGCCCGTGAGGGCCACCGGCTGACCCGGCACCGCCCCGACTGGAAGCGGGTGGCCCTGCGCGACGGCCGTGTCGTCGCCCGCGGCGCCTGGTGGGGCGGCCCCGACGACTCCGCGCCCCTCAGCGTCAACTGGTTCGACGTGGCCGAGGGCGAGGAGGAGGCGGGCGCCGCACTCCTGCGCTCCGCCCCCTGGCAGGTCGAACTGGAAGTGAACCTGCCCGCCGGCTGGCGCGACGACCCGGACCTGCGCGCCGCCGCCGACACCCGGGTCGACGCCGCCCGCAAGGCCGGCTACGAGCTCCTCGTCGAACGCCTCCTGTACCGCTGGACCCCCGCCGCCGGCCTGCCCGAGCGGCCCGGGCGTCTTCGGTTCCGCGCCGAACCGGACGACGCCGTGTTCTTCGACGCGCTGCGCCGCATCCACTCCGTCACCCTGGACGCCCACGCCCTCAAGGCCATCGAGCAGGGCGGACTCGACCGGGCGGCCCAGGAGGAACTCGACTTCTTCCACTGGTGCCCGTCGCCGCGCGAGTGGTGGCAGGTGGCGTACACGGCGCAGGGCGATCCGGCCGGCATCCACATCCCGGCCCACAACCCGTCGGGCCCCTGCATCGGCTTCATCGGCGTCCTGCCGGACCAGCGGGGCCACGGCTACGCCTACGACCTCCTGGCCGAGTGCACGCACTTCCTGGTCGAGCAGGGGGCGGAGTTCGTCGCCGCGGCCACGGACCTGGGCAACTTCCCGATGGCGGCGAACTTCGCCAAGGCCGGCTTCCCGGTGGTGAAGGAGCGGCTCAACTTCCACCCGGCGTAGGGACCGGGCCGCCCGCCGACCCCCCGGCCGCGCGGCTCAGGACCTGCCGTCCAGCAGGTCCTGGGCCGCCGCGAGGATCTCCGTCACCCTCAGGCCGAACGCCGCGTCACAGGCGTGCGGGCGGCCGGTCCGGGCGGCGTCGAGCAGCGCGTCAGCGGCCCGCATCAATGCGGGCACCGCCCCGTCGGAGCCGTCCGGCAGCACCGCCACACCGGCCTCCCCGCGCAGCTCGACGCCGGCGCCGGCCGCGGCGGGCGGCGCCGTCAGGCTCAGGGTGAGTGTGCTCGACGCCCCGCCCGCGTGGTCGAGGACGACATGTGCCGTGTCGCCGGGCCCGTACACCGCCGCCGTCACGCGCCGTACGTCGCCGAGGACCGGCAGCAGCACGGACAGGGCGTGCGGGCCGACGTCCCACAGGGCGCCCTTCTCCCGCCGCCACGGCGTCGCGAACGGGCTCTCGCTCGTGAACACCGCCCCGAGCCACTCGGCGCGTCCCGTGAACCAGCCCGCAAGCGCGGCCTGCTCGGCGATCCACGCCGCCGGCACGGGCTGGAAGCGGGTGGTGAAGAACACCACCGAGGCCACACCGGCCTCCTCGGCGGCCGCGACGACGGCCCGCGCCTGCTCCGCCGTCGGCGCGAGCGGCTTGTCGAGCAGCAGATGGCACCCGGCCCGCGCCGCCCGGGCCGCGAGCGAGGCCTGCACCTCGGGCGGCAGCGCCACGGCCACGGCGTCCACGTCCGCGAACAGCTCGTCGACGTCGTCGTAGGCGCGGACGCCGTGCCGCTCCGCCAGCTCCTTCGCGGCTTCCGGGCGACGGCCCCACACCCCGGCGAAGTCCAGCTTCTCGTGCCCGCTCAGCGCGGGTGCGTGGGCCATCTGTGCCCAGGGTCCGGTGCCGAGCAGTCCTATGCGCATGCCGCCGCCTCTCCACGCTGTCAGGACGAAGAGCGTGCCACACGGAAACGGGCGGCGGGCAACGACGAAGGCGAGGAGTGTTCTCCTCGCCTGTCTCAAGTTATAGCCCACGGGGGGACTTGCGGCAAGGCCCCCCGGTTCCCGCAAACTGTCCGGCCTAAGCCCAGGACCTGCGGAAACGGGAGCATGACGTGACCCCTGCGACCACGAGCGCGTTCGATCTTCCCGACCGCCTCGCGCACAAGGCCGCCCCGGCGTCGATCGCCGGGGACGAACAGCACTTCGCCGCCGTCGCCGACTGCCTGGCGCAGAACATCGCCGAACTCTCCGACCGCCTCGCCGCCGAGCGCAGGGCACCCGGTGGCAAGGGCAGGCAGGCGATGGACCGGGACGCCGAGATCCACCGGCTCACCGCACGGCTGCGCGCCCTGCGCCGCTTCGGACTGGACCTGTGCCTCGGGCACATGGCCGCGGCGGACGGCTCCGAGCCCGTGTACGTCGGGCGGCTCGGCCTGACGGACAGCGAGGGGCGCCGACTGCTGGTCGACTGGCGTTCCCCCGCCGCCGAGCCGTTCTTCGGAGCCACCCACGCCAACCCGATGGGCCTGGCGAGCCGCCGCAGGTACCGCTGGACGGACGGCCGGATCGTCGACTACTGGGACGAGGTGTTCACCGCCGACGGCTTCGACGGGCACGCAGCGCTCGACGACCAGTCCGCCTTCATCGCCAGCCTCGGCACCAACCGCTCGCCCCGCATGCGGGATGTGCTCGGCACCATCCAGGCGGACCAGGACGCGATCATCCGCGCCGGGTCCCGCGGCGCCCTCGTCGTCGACGGCGGCCCGGGCACCGGCAAGACCGTCGTCGCCCTGCACCGCGCCGCCTACCTCCTCTACTCCGACCCGCGGCTCGGGCAGCACCGCCGCGGCGGGGTGCTCTTCGTCGGCCCGCACCGGCCGTACCTGTCCTACGTCTCCGACGTCCTGCCCAGCCTCGGCGAGGAGGGCGTGCAGACCTGCGTCCTGCGGGACCTCGTCGACGAGGGGGCCACAGCGGGGGAGGAGACCGACCCGGAGGCGGCCCGACTGAAGTCGTCGGCGGACATGGTGCGGGCGATCGAGAAGGCCGTCCGCTTCTACGAGGAGCCGCCCACCGAGGCGATGACGGTCACGACCCACTGGTCCGACATCCGGCTGAGCGCCGGGGACTGGGCCGTGGCGTTCGAGGCGGCGGAACCCGGTACGCCGCACAACGAGGCACGCGACCAGGTCTGGGAGGAACTCCTCACGATCCTCGTGGACAAGCACGACGGCGACGCCCCGGACGAGCTGCTCCGCAAGGCGCTGGCACGGGACCGGGAGCTGCTCGCGGCCTTCAACCGCGCCTGGCCGCTGCTGGAGGCGACCGACCTCGTCGGGGACCTGTGGTCCGTGCCCGCCTACCTGAGGATGTGCGCGCCCTGGCTTGGCCGCGACGAGGTGCGCACCTTGCAACGCGAGGAGGCCCAGGCCTGGACCGTGTCCGATCTGCCGCTGCTGGACGCGGCACGGCAGCGGCTCGGCGACCCGGAGGCCGCACGGCGCCGGCGCAGGCAGGAGGCCGCCGTCGCCGCCCAGCGGGAGGGCATGGCCGACGTCATCGACAACCTGCTGGAGGCTCACAGCTATGACGACGGCGAAGGCGTGCTGGTCATGCTGCACGGGCAGGACATGCGCAACTCCCTGGTCGACGAGAGCGGCCTGCAAACCGCCGACCCGGACCGGCTCGCCGGGCCGTTCGTGCACGTCGTCGTGGACGAGGCGCAGGAACTGACCGACGCGGAGTGGCAGATGCTGCTGCTGCGCTGCCCGTCCCGGAGCTTCACCGTCGTCGGGGACCGCGCCCAGGCCCGGCACGGGTTCACCGAGTCGTGGCGGGAACGACTGGAGCGGGTCGGTCTCGACCGGGTGGAGATGGCCTCGCTGAGCATCAACTACCGCACGCCCGCCGAGATCATGGCGGAGGCCGAGCCGGTCATCCGGGCCGCGCTGCCGGACGCCAACGTACCGACGTCGATCCGCAGCAGCGGCGTCCCCGTCCGCCACGGGTCCGCCGCGGAGCTGGCGTCGGTCCTCGACACCTGGCTTGCCGGACACGCCGACGGGATCGCCTGCGTGATCGGCGATCCCGCGTTCCGGCCCGTCTCGCCCCGCGTCCGGTCGCTGCCCCCGGAGCTGTCGAAGGGGCTGGAGTTCGACCTGGTGGTGCTCGTCGACCCGGAGGACTTCGGCGAGGGCGTCGAGGGCGCCGTCGACCACTACGTGGCGATGACCCGGGCCACGCAGGAGCTCGTGATCCTCAGGAGTTCCTGACGCGCCGGCCCGGGGCTAGGCGATCAGTTCCTTGCGGATGCGGTCCAGCATGAACGCCGACGACTCCCGGGCCCGCTCCTCCCAGGCGAACACACAGGCCGTGGCGACCCCGTCGAAGCCCAGCTCGCGCAGGGTGCCGAAGAAGGCGTCCCAGTCGACCTCGCCCTGGCCGATGTCCAGGTGCTGGTGGATCCGGGCCGGGGTGCCCGGCGGGTTGAGGATGTAGCGCAGGCCGCTGGAGCCCTTGTGGTTGAAGGAGTCCGCGATGTGCACGTGCCGGAGCTTGTCACCGGCGTAGCGCATCATCCGCGCGATGTCCGCGCCGGTCTCCGAGGCGCCCGAGAGGTGGAAGGTGTGCGGCGCGCAGTACAGGTAGTTCACCCACGGCTTGTCGATCGCGCGGACGAGATCGACGGCCGGGGTGTTCTCCTCGCAGAAGTCGTCCGGGTGGGCCTCCAGGTTCAGAGCGATGCCTTCACGCTCGAACAGCGGCAGCAACTCCTCCAGCGAGCGCCAGAACGCGGCCTCGCTCTCGGCGGCGCGCTCCGGGCGGCCGTTGAACTCCGAGTTCATCAGCGGGCATTCGAGGTCCGCGGTGATCTCGATCATCCGCTTCCAGTAGCGGACGGCCGCCTGCCGCTCGGTCTCGTCCGGCGAGGACCACTTGTACAGCGGCAGCACCGAGGACAGGCGCACGCCGTGCGTCCGCAGCGACTGCTTCAGCTCCCGCACCCGCGCGTCGTCCGCACGCGGGTGCAGGAAGAACGGCATGAAGTCCGCGCGCGGCGACAACTCGATGTACTCATAGCCGAGTTCGGCGACCGTGCGCACCATCTCGTCGATCGGCAGGGAGCGGAACATGTACGGGTCGAGGGCGATCTTCACGCGGTGTCTCCGTAGAACGCGGGGCGGGGCTTCATGTCGGTGGTGACGGTCTCGCCGCCGGCCTCCAGGGACCGGACGGCGGCATCGGTGATGACGGTGGCGGCGTACCCGTCCCAGGAGGACGGGCCGGTGGGCTCGGTGCCGGCCGCCACGGAGGCGACCCACTCGCGGAACTCGGTGTCGAAGGCCTCCGCGAACCGGTCCTTCCAGTCCTGGAGCACACCCGTGCCGTGCCGGGCAGCCGTGCGGATCCCGACCGCGGCCGGGTCGGGCAGCCGGACCAGGCCGTCCTCGCCGACGACCTCGCACTGGATGTCGTAGCCGTACTGGCAGTTGACGAAGACCTCCAGGTCGATCCGGACGCCCGAGGCGGTCTCGAAGATCATGATCTGGGGGTCCTTCAGATGCCCGAACCGCCTGCTCGTGGCGCGCGGGGTGACCACCTGGGCGGAGACGATCTCGTCGTCGAGCAGCCAGCGCAGCACGTCGATCTCGTGCACGGCCGTGTCCTGGGCGGCCATGGCGGAGTGGTACGACTCCGGCACGGTGGGGTTGCGGTGCGCGCAGTGCACGATCAGCGGAGTCCCGAGCGAACCGGTCGACAGCACCTCCTTCATCTGCCGGTAGCCGGCGTCGAAGCGGCGCATGAAGCCGACCTGCACCAGCCGGCGCCCGTGTGCCCGTTCCGCCTCGACGATCCGCAGGCAGTCCTCGGCGGTCGTGGCCAGCGGCTTCTCGCAGAACACCGGCTTGCCGGCGGATAGCGCGTTCAGGACGTGCTCGGCGTGGGTGGGCCCCCAGGAGGTGACGAGGACGGCGTCCACGTCGGGGGAGGCGACGAGGTCGGCGCCGGTGGGCAGCGCGACGGCACCGGCCCGGGCCGCCACTTCCGCGGCGCGCTCGGCGTCCACGTCGGCCACGGCCGTGACAGCGGCACCGGTGACGACCCCGGTGAGCCGCCGGATGTGGTCCTGGCCGATCATTCCGGCGCCGATGACGCCTACACGTACGGTCATGCTGAACTCCTTGAAAGGTGGTCAGGAAAAGCGCGCCCGGAGCTCCGCCTCGAGGGTTTCGAGCGTGCGGCCCTTGGTCTCGGGGACGTACCGCTTCACGAAGGCGAGGGACAGCACGCCCGCCGCCACGAACAGGAAGAAGGTGTTGGAGATCCCGATCCCGGAGACCAGGGAGGGGAAGACGAGACCGATGACGAAGTTGGTCAGCCACAGCACCACCGCCGCCACGCCCATGCCGAAGCCGCGCATCCGCATCGGGAAGATCTCCGACAGCATCAGCCACGTCACCGGCGAGATCGCGCCCTGCTGGAAGGCGAGGAACGTGACCGTCATCGCGAGCACCGCGAACGCCCGCGGGTCACCGGAGGGCAGCACCAGCGAGAAGACCCCGATCAGCAACAGGGCGGCCGTCGTGCCGACCTGACCCGTCATCAGCATCGGGCGGCGCGGGACCCGGCCCAGCAGCCAGATGCCGACGAAGGTGGCCAGCACCGAGATCACGCCGTTGGCGATGTTCGCGGTGAGCGCGCTGTCGGCGGCGAAACCGGCGTCGGTCAGGATCTGCGTGCCGTAGTACATGATCGTGTTGACGCCGGTGATCTGCTGCACGATCGCGATGCCGAAGCCGACGAACATCAGCTTGCGCACCCAGGGTGTGCTCCTGATGTCCTGCCAGCCGCCGAGCTTCGTCTGCTCGTCCTTCACGGCGAGCGTGGAGACCTCCTTCAGCTCGGCCTCGGCCCGGGCACGGGAGCGCACCTGCGCGAGGACGTCGAGGGCCTCGCCGAAGCGGCTCTGCGAGGCCAGCCAGCGCGGGCTCTCGGGCATCACCAGCATGCCGAACCACAGCACCACGGCCGGCAGCGTCGCGATGACCAGCATCCACCGCCACACACCGCCGGACTCACCGCCGACCTGCGCGATGATCGCGTTGGACGTGAACGCCAGCAGCTGACCGCTGACGATCATCAGTTCGTTGCGGGTGACCAGGGCACCGCGCCGCTCGGCGGGGGACACCTCCGCGAGGTACACCGGCACCGTCACCGAGGCGCCGCCGACCGCGAGACCGAGCACGAACCGCGCCACGATCATCACCTCGGTCGTCGGCGCGAGCGTGCAGCCGAGCGCGCCGGTGAAGAACAGCACGGCCAGCAGCAGGATGGCGCGCCGCCTGCCGCGCGCGTCCGACAGCCGGCCGCCGGTCACCGCGCCCAGTGCGGCACCCAGCAGCAGCGAGCTGGTGACCATGCCCTCGGTGACCGGGGTCAGGCCGAGGTCCTCGGTCATGTAGGGCAGGGCACCGTTGATGACGCCCGTGTCGTAGCCGAAGAGCAGACCGCCGAAGGTGGCGATGATCGTGATGATCCGCAGCCGCCGGGAGACCTCCGGCGGCGTCCCGTCCGTGGCGCCGTCGGTGGGGGCGGGGGTCGGGGCCGGTGTCGCGTCGTCCCTGACGTCCATGGCCGCTCCTTACCTGTCGAAGTTCGGGCGCCGGGTACCCGACAGACCGCAGCCGGCCAGGTGTTCACGAGTGCTGACCGCGATGGGCAGCGGCACCTCGGGAGCGCACGGGTACAGGTCCTGCTCGACGATCACGAACAACTCGGCGTCAAGCCGGGCGAGTTCCGCGACCACGTCGGCCGGCTTCGGCACCCCGGCGGGCGGTGACACGCACACCCCGCGCCGCACGGCCTCACCGAACGACAGGTCCTCGGCGGCGACCTGGGCGAGGATCTCCGGGTCCATCTGCTTGATGTGGACGTAGCCGACCCGCTCACCGAACCGGCGGATCAGATCGAGGTTGTCCCCGCCGCCGTACGCCACGTGCCCGGTGTCCAGGCACAGGTTGGTGTAGCGGCCGTCGGACTCGTTCAGCAGCCGTTCGATCTCCGCTTGCGTCTGGATATGGCTGTCGGCGTGCGGATGGACGACCAGCCGTACGTCGTACTCGTCCAGCAGCAGCCTGCCCAGCCGGTCGGCGGTCCGGCCGAACCCGGCCCACTGTCCGGCCGTCAGCTCGGGCGACTCGGTGAACGCGCCCGTCTTCTCGTCCCGGTACATCGGCGGGATGAAGACCAGGTGGTGCGCCCCCGCGGCGGCGGTCAGCGCCGCGACCCGCCGGACGTGGGCGAGCATCTCGTCCCATGCCTCGGGCCGGTGCAGCGCGCCGAAGGCGGTGCCGCCGGAGACCTTGAGTCCCCGGGCGTCCAACTCGCCCTTGAGGCGCTGCGGGTCGGTGGGCAGATAGCCGTACGGGCCGAGCTCCAGCCACTCGTAGCCGGCCAGGACCAGTTCGTCGAGGAAGCGGGTGTACGGCACCTGTTGTTCGTCCTCGGGGAACCAGACGCCCCAGGAGTCGGGGGCGGACCCGAGGCACAGGTTGCCGACGGTGGTACGGAGAGAGGGAGGCGCCGTTGCCATGGTGGTGTCCTTCGCGCTGCGTTTCCGCTCGCTGTCGCGCGCTACTAGAGCGCTCTAGTTCGAGTACGATGACCCCTGTGCAAATGTCATGTCAATAGCTGGTCGCCGGGAGATCGCAGGATCCCGTACGGGGTCGCGTGCGGGGCACCCCGTAAGGTGTGCGGCGTCGGAGGGTGGGTTCACAGGTGGATGCATCGGGCAGGCAGCGGCCCACGATGGCGGACGTCGCCGAGAAGGCGGGCGTCTCCCGCGCGCTCGTCTCGATCATCTTCCGCAACCAGGCCGGAGCCAGCCAGGAGACCCGGGAGCGGGTCCTGCGCGTGGCCGACGAGATCGGCTACCGGCCCGACAGCGCGGCCCGGCTGCTGGCCCGTGGCCGCAGCCGCACGCTCGGCGTCATGTTCACCGTGCAGCAGACCTTCCACACGGACCTCATCACGGGCATCTACCCCGAGGCCGAACGTCTCGGCTACGACGTGCTGCTCTCCGGGGCGACCCACGGCCGCAGCGAGGCCAAGGCGGTCGAGGCGCTGCTCAGTCACCGCTGCGAGGCGGTGATCCTGCTCGGCCCGGACGCCGAACCCGCCTTCCTGGACGAACTCGGCCGGCGCACGGTCGCCGTCTCGGTCAGCCGCCGGGTGCCCCGGGCCCGGGTCGACTTCGTGCACTCGGCCGAGGGCAAGGGCGTCCGCCAGGCCATGGACCACCTGGTGGAGCTGGGGCACCGCCGGATCGTGCACATCGACGGCGGACGCGGCCCCGGCTCGGCGGAGCGCCGGCGTGCCTACCGGGCCGCCATGCGCCGCCACGGGCTTCAGGCCCAGGCGCGGGTGATCCCCGGTCACCACACCGAGGAGTCCGGCATCGAGACCGGCCGCCTGCTCCTGGCCGAGCGGGACGGCGGGCGGCCGCTGCCGACGGCCGTCCTCGCCGGCAACGACCGCTGTGCGATGGGGCTGCTGATGGCGCTGACCCGGGCGGGCGTGGAGGTCCCGCGCGATCTGTCCGTCGTGGGCTACGACGACAGCCACCTCTCCCACCTGATGCCGATCGGCCTGACGACCGTCCGCCAGGACGCCCTCCTGATGGCCGAGCACGCCGTCCGTTTCGCCGTGGAGCGGCTGGAGGAGCGGGAGCGGGAGCCGCGGGAGGCGGTGCTGGATCCCAAGCTGGTGGTGCGGGGGACGACCGGGCCGGTCCCGGAAGGCCCGGGTCCGGCGTGACGCGGGTGCCCCCGCCGCCCGGTTCCGTCAGCGCGTGCCCTTCTCGGCGAACTTCGCGACGCTGTCGACGTTGTCCTTCGTGACGAAGGCCGGTCCGGTGAGCACGGGAGCCGTGCCGCCGCCGCTGACGTTGCCGTTGGTCTTGTACAGCCACAGCGCGTCCACCGCCAGGTAGCCCTGGAGGTAGGGCTGCTGGTCGACGGCGAACTCGATGCTGCCACCCCGAATGGCCCCGACGAGGTCCTTGTTGAGGTCGAACGTGGCGACTTTCGCCTCGCTGCCCGCGTCCTTCACCGACTGCACGGCGGTGAGGGCGATCGGGGCGCCGAGCGTGACGACCTGGTCGATGGAGGAGTCCTTCTGGAGTTTGGCGGTCAGCGTCGACTTCACCGACGGCATGTCCGTGCCGTTGACGTACAGGTTCTCCGTCGTGCCCTTGAAGCCCTTCTTCAGCCCGGCGCAGCGGGCCTCCAGGGCGACCTGGCCCTGCTCCTGGATGACGCAGACGGCGTGCTTGGCGCCGGCTTGGTTGAGCCGCTCGCCGAACGCCTGCCCCGCGATGTTCTCGTCCTGGCCGAAGTACTCGAGCATGCCGAGCTCCTTCCAGTCGTCCAGGCCGGAGTTGAAGCCGACGACGGGGATGCCGGCCGCCTTGGCCTTCGCCACCACGCCCTTCATCGCGTCGGGCTTGGCGGCGGTGAGGGCAATGCCGTCGACCTTCTGGTCGATGGCGTTCTGCACGAGGTTGGCCTGGTTACCGGCGACGGGGTCACTGGAGTAGACGAGCTTGATGTTGTCCTTCGCGGCGGCGGCCTGGGCTCCCTTGCGGATCAGGTCCCAGAAGGTGTCGCCCGGCGCCGCGTGGGTGACCAGGGCGACGGTCATCCGCGGGGTGGTGGCCTTGCCCGCGGCGGCGTCGGTGCCGCCGGCCTCGGACTTCTTCCCGCCGGAACTGCTGGAGCAGCCCGCGGCGAGCAGGGCGCCGACGACGGCGGCGGTGGTCAGGGCGGCGGCTCTGTGGTGTCTGCGCATGTCGGGTGCACCTCACTGTGCTGGGACGAGGGGGCCGCGCCCGGTCCGGGAGACGGGCGGTGGGTGGGCGCCCGGGGCGGCGGCGGTCATGGGTGATGCGGTGGTCCGGGGTGCGGACCCCTGCGTTCTCGTGACTGGAGCGCGCGACTAGCGCGCTCTAGTGGCAGGTACTATGCGGGCGCCGCGGGGGGATGTCAACAGCTTTGTCAGGACGTACCAACAAAGGGAGGCCGCCCGTACGCACCGGCAAGGCGGTGCGCACGGGCGGCCTCGGGCGGACGGCCGGGCCGTCCTGCCCGGCTGCTCAGGTCTCGGTGCTGATGTTGACCATCCACGGGACGCCGAAGCGGTCCGTGCACATGCCGAACACGTCGCCCCACATCTGCTTCTCCAGCGGCACGGACACCGAGCCGCCCTCGGACAGCTTCTCCCAGTAGCCGCGCAGCTCGGCGTCGTCGTCACCGCTGAGGCTCACGGAGTAGGAGCCGCCCTGCTCGGACTCCATGCCCGGCGGGTTGTCGGCGCCCATCAGGGTGAAGCCGCCGGTGGTCTCCAGCATGCCGTGCATGATCTTGTCGGCGTTCGGGGCGTCCGCCTGCCCGAACTCTCCGTAGCTGTTGAGGTTGAGGGTGCCGCCGAAGACCTCCTTGTAGAACTCCATCGCCTGCCGGGCGTCGCCGTTGAAGGTGAGGTACGGGTTGAGGCGCGAGGCCATGAGAACCTCCCAGAAGGGGGCAAAAGTCATTTTCGCGCAGCGTATCGCCAGGCACCGACAACGGCTCGTCGGGCGGCCCGCGTCCCCGGCGGCGCCGGCGCTCGCCACCGCCGGAGCCGTGGCCAACTGCACTGTTAACGTGGCCCCTTGAGCAGAGGGGGAGACGACGGCTCATGTCATCGACGTTCCGCATCGGCGGGGACCTGGACGTACGCAGGCTCGGTTTCGGAGCCATGCACTTGCCCACCGACCTCGGCCCCGGCCGGGAGAACGCCCTCGCGGTGGCCCGGCGGGCCGTGGAGCTGGGCGTGACCCTGATCGACACGGCACATCTGTACGGCGGCGGTGCCAATGAGGAGCTCCTGGCCGAAGCCCTGCACCCCTACCCGGAGGGCCTGCTGATCACCACCAAGGTCGGTGTCGCGCGCACCGGCCCCGGCGGCGACTGGAAACTCGACGGTCGGCCGGAGATCCTGCGCGACCAGGTCAGGCAGGCCCTGCGCCGGCTGCGGACCGAGCGCATCGAACTGCTCCAGCTGCACCGCATCGACCCCGACACGCCGCTCGCCGACCAGCTCGGCACCCTGCGGGAGCTCCAGACCGACGGCCTGGTCGGCCGGGTCGGGCTGTCGGAGGTCACCGTCGAGGAGCTGGAGCGGGCCAGGGAACTCGTCGACGTGGTGAGCGTGCAGAACCGCTACAACCTGCTCGACCGGGAGCACGAGCCGGTGCTCGACGCGTGTGCGGCGGCCGGTATCGCGTTCCTGCCGTGGCGGCCCGTGGCCTGGGGGACGACGGGAGCCGAGGGCGAGATCGCCGCCGTGGCTGCCGAGCTCGGGGCCACGCCCACGCAGGTCTCACTCGCCTGGCTCCTCGACCGTGCACCGGTCGTCCTGCCCATCCCGGGCACGGCCCGGATCGAGCACCTGGAGGAGAACCTCGCAGCGGCCGGCCTGGAGCTGACGTCAGCCCAGCGGACCCGCCTCGATCGGCTCGCCGGGGCGGCACAGGCCGCGACAGACCGAGGAGCCGGGGCGTGACCTCACGGGCGCCCTGGAACGACCGGCTCGGCAGGGGCGTGAGTGGTACCCCTCAACGGCGCTTGCCCGTGAGGAGGCCACTTAGGAGAGGGGGGTGCCCCCCTAGCGCGATCCCCCGAACCTCGGCACGACTGCTTGCGGCTTGCTCACTTGCATTCCGTTCAGCTTGCCATCCGTCTGCGGAATCCGGCATGGAGCGCCCTGGGTTGCGCCTGAGCAGAACGATGCTCAGCAACGCGGCAAGAGCGCCCATGCCGGCGAACAGCGCAATGATCGTTCCCATGCTCACCCCTCAGCTCCGAGCTGACACCGGGGCAGGGCGGCAGGCGGGCCCCACTCGTCGCCTGATGATCGCATCAGCCGGGAAGGGCGGGGGTCAAGGCGGTCTTGCGTCATGTGGGCACCGGCGGTCGGCCGAAAGCCGTCTCTGAGCCGCTCGCGGTCGAACAGGGCCGGAGCCGGACTCGTGCCGTCGGTGCGGACAGCCCCTAGTTGTTCCAGTCGTACGGGCCGCCGCCCTGCCACTCGATCAGCTCGGTGTCGTCGACGGCCGTGTCCGTGGTGGGCAGGCCCTCGCGGTGCAGCAGGTCCAGTACGTCGAAGAGGCTGTAGGCGACGCCCATGCGCTCGCCGTGGATGGTCACCAGCCGTCCGCCGTCCGTCGCGGGCGGCTGCACGACCACAGGGGGTTGACCGTCCATAGCCCCACCATGCTCCCGAAACGGCCGGTTCGCAGCTCGGTGGCGTCCAGAAGCGGTACGGACCCGTTCTCCCCGTGCGGGGCGCCGGTCGCGCTGTGCCCCGGTGACAAGGCGCGATCCGGAAGCTGAGTTCTCATCAGCACTCCCTGAGAGCGCCTCCACCCGCGCCCTAGCGTCCGTGGCATGGACATGAATCGTACGCACAGAGGGAAGTGGCGCGGTGCCGCGCTGGCCCTGCTGCTGAGCGCCGGAACGCTCACGGCCGCCACCCCGGGCGCTCACGCCGACGGGGCGCGCACCGAGACGCCGGTGAGGTCGACGTCGCCGGTGACCGGAGTGACGGAGTCGATGGTGCGGGTGAAGGTGCCGCTGCCGGAGTCGTCGGGGCCCCGCCCGGCCGCCTGCGACTGGCTGTCGTACCTGCGCTACCGCTCCGCCGCCGGGCCTGCCGCGTCGGCCGACGCCGACCGGATCCTCATCGCCCAGCCCGGGATCCTGGAAGGCGCCGGGGCGTTCGACAGCGTCGCCCGCAACACCGTCGCACGGGCCGCCGAGCAGGGACGGCACATCGAGTTCTGGGCGCTGGACCGGCGCTCCAACTGCCTGGAGGACCGCACCGGCATCGCCTCCGGCGACCAGCACACCGCGGTCGACTACTACTACCGCGGCAAACAGGTCGGCGGCCGGACCTTCGCGGGTTTCACCGGCAACGCGCAACTGGGCTGGATGGCGAGGCTCGGGATCGAGCAGACCGTACGCGACCAGTACGACCTGCTGACCGCCGAGTTGCCCTCCCCGGCGCAGCGCAAGCAGAAGGTGCTGTGCGGCGGGCACTCGCTGGGCGGTGTGATCACCGGGTACTTCGCCGCGGCCGACTTCGACGGCAACCGCGCCACCACGGCGGACGCCGGCTACAACCAGTGCGCCGGCTACTTCGCCCTCGACACGACCGTCTCCACCTCCCTGGCGGACCTCAGCGGCAGCATCCCGGGAGACACCAACCTGCCCGACATCGGCCTGGGCCACGGCGTCGTGCAGGCCGGGCTGGACAGCGGGGTGCTGCCGCGCACCCTGTCCGCGCCGGTGCTGCTCAACCCCGAGACCATGACCCTGCTCGGCATCGCCGGACTCGGTGTCCTCGACGACCCGGAGGGCGAGGCCGACCTGCCCCGCTACCTGCCCTCCAACCTCAACACCGAGGCCACCAACCGTTTCCTGTTCGCCAAGGACACCGCCGCCTTCCTCAGCGGCAAGCCCTCGGTGAAGGACTTCCGGCTCACCAACGGGGCCGTGCTCGGGGCCCTGCTGGACGACAACTCCGTACCGCTGGCGTTCCTGCAGACCAGCGTGGGCTTCTTCGACGGCGGTCCGGTCGCCGACAAGAGCTTCCCCGTCGCCAACGGCGGTGACCAGCAGGCCGGGCCCTACGGCACCGCCTACAAGGCCATCCCGGACCGGCCGCAGGGCCCGCTCTACACCTGGCGCACCTACGACCGTGTCGGCGACCCGGACGACCCCGGCCACCGCTCCGCCGACGGCACCCCGTTCACCGGCGCCGGCGAAGAGGTCACCGACCTACGGCAGTTGGCCCGCAGCCTGGCCGAGCAGCCGCTGGACTTCACCGAGCAGTACTTCCCGACCAAACTGGTCACGGACCTTCAGCTGGCCACATCCCCGCAGGTGAAGAGGCTCGTCGTGCACCCCGAGGGGCTCAAGGCCAACCCGGTGCTCACCGTGCTCGCCGGTGAGGGCCTGCTCACCGGCCGGGTCCCGGCAGAGCTGCATCCCGTGGTCGCCGACGGCTACCAGCACCTCGACGTCCTGACCGCCGCGCCGGTGCAGAACAACGGCCGGCCGGAGCCCGTCTCCACCGGCCTCGCCGACTTCGCACGATCACCGAGCCGGCCCTGACCGGGCACACGCCCGGGGCCCGGGAGGATCTCCTCCCGGGCCCCTTCGCGTGACGTCGGCTCAGAGCCTGCCTGCGGCGAACGTGGCCGCCTCCTCGGCGTCGTCCCGGTAGCTCAGATGCGCCCCGACGTCGCCGCCGCCGTTCTCGCAGACGGGGTCGCCCTGGGCGCACAGGTCGAGCGTGCGGCTCTGGTACGTGCCGGTGACGCTCTTACCGAGCGCCCGGATCGGGTTGCCGAACAGCAGCACCGCGGCGACCTTCGGCTCCACCGCCGCCGGCAGCGTGGCCACGATGGGGCTGCCGACCACCGCACCGGCGCTGCTGATGCCGATCGAATTGTCGACGACGTTCGCGCCCTGCGAATAGCCGACGAGAACGAACTTCTGCCCGGGACAGGCGGCGGCCTGGCTCTTCACATGGTTCACCAGATCCAGATTTCCCTGTGCCGCGGACGTGGGGGAGAGGTCGGCGGGGTAGTTCACCTTGTAGCTGGACAGGCTTTTGCCCGCCGCCTTTTTCTGGAGCGCCGAATACACCGGGTCGCCGACGATGAAGCCGAGCGTGCCCGGCTCGAAGGTGCCACGGGCCGCGACGACCTCGACGTCAGAGCAGGCCGCGGCCACGGCCGGGGGAGCCGCGAGGGTGGTGAGTCCGGCCCCGCCGGCCAGCGAGAACGCCGCGAGACACATACGGATACGCATGGGGATCCTCCGCGTGAAAGGCGCGTGCAGCGCCTGCGAAAAAGGACGCCCCGAACGTATGGGCTTTTCCCCGCCCGCTGTTATGGACAGGATTATGGAAACCCCGCCGGTTTTTGTCGCCGATTGAGTACGCCGCCCGGGCCCGGGGAGTCAGTTCTGCCGCGCGTGCAGGGATTCCGCACGCAACGCGAGAATGAGGTCGAGGCGGGTCTCCGGGTCGTGCAGGGAGTCACCGAAGAGCTTCTCCAGCTGGCGCAGCCGGTAGCGGACCGTCTGCGGGTGGATGTGCAGCCGTACGGCGACGTCCGGCACGTTGCTGCCACTGAGCAGCCAGGCCAGCAGGGTCTCGGCGAGCCGGTCGCGCTGCCCCGCCGAGACCGTGTCGAGAGGCGCGAGGACCCGCGCCCGGAGGCGCTCCAGCAGCGGCTCGTCACCGTGCAGCAGCAGCGTCGACTGATGCTCGGAGCAGCGCACCACGCCCTGGCGGGGGAGCACCCCACGGCCCATCAGCCCCAGCGCCCGGGTGGCCAGGCGCAGCGAATGGGCGGCCTCGGTGACCGCGACCGCGGGGCCGATCGCGGCGGGCCGGCCGCGCAGCGCGAGCGTGAACGCCCGGCCGCCGATGCCGCCCGGACCCTCCGGGTCGGGCACCAGCATGCGCGGCGGCCGGGACCCCATGTCCACCAGCGCGCCCGCCGCCGCCAGCGGCCGGTCCTCCTCCCGCCGGTCCGGCGCCGCCGCGAGCGCCACGACGGCGACCGTCCGCGGCACCGGCCAGCGCGCACTGTGTGCCAGGTCCTGCACGGCCTCCAGCGCCACCGGCCCGTCCTCCAGCAGGAGGTCGAGCAGCCGCTTGCGGCGCCGTTCCAGCTCGTCGGAGCTGCGCAGCTGGGCCTCCGCGTAGCCGGAGGCGGCGGCTTGGGCGACCTCGTGCACGGTCCGGAACGCCAGCTCCCCCAGCGCGGCCACGAGCGTGGAGTCCAGCCCGAGTTCCTCCGCCGTGCGGCCCATCTGCCGCCAGGCGCACATCCCGCCGACGCGCAGCGCGGACTGGAGGGCGTCCAGACTGCGTCCCTCCAGGGCCTCACCCCGCCCGAGTTCGTAGTACGTCGCGGCGATCGCGCCCCCGTCGTCGCGCGGATCGGCGATGTGGTCGACGAACAGGGTCAGCGCCTGCACCACCCCGGACCTCAGGTTCTGGAGGTACACGCCGTCGGCGGGCCGGGCGTACTCGGGGACCTGGCGGCGCACCTCCTCCTCCACCTCGTCGGCGACGGCCGCCAGGTCGGCGCGCAGCACCTTCGCCAGCTCAGGGGGGAACTGCGGCGCGGCGGGACGGTCCGGCACGCCGTGCGGGGTGGGCACAGCCATCACGGACACTCCTTTCGACCGGAAGCGGCTCACCCGCGGGCTGTCGCCCGTGGGGCGAGTGGGGAGTCCTGTGTGGGACGGACGACCCCTCCGCTCCGTTCCGTGCCCCGACGGCACCCCCGTCACTCTGGCACACCCAGCGCACGGGCGAGGACAGGCCACGAGGCCGTGAACTCCGGCTTCCAGTGCGCCCAGTCGTGCCCGCCGCCCCCGTAGAGGTGGGTGGTGGCCGAGACCCCCATCAGGGCCAGCGTGCGGGCGAAGCCCTGGGCCGAGGGCCACAGGGCGCTCTCCAGGATCCCGGGCAGCGGATCGCCGCCACCACCCACCCCGCTGCCCTGCGACACGTACAGGGCGGTGCCGCGCAACCCGGCGGCGCGGGCGCGAGGGTTGAAGTCCCGCCAGGTCAGGAGGTTGAACAGCGGATTGCCCCACAGGGACGCGGCCGGCAGGTTCTCGCGAGCCACGATCGCGTCCATGATGGCGGGAACCCCGGGGGCCGTGGTGTCGAGGATGCCGCTGTAGGAGGCCGCCGCGGTGAACGCCCCGGGGTGGCGGGCCGCGTGCGCCATCGCCCCGTAGCCGCCGGTGGAGACGCCGGCGACCGCCCGTACGCCGGAGGCCCGGTAGTCCCGGGCGAGCAGTGCCGGCACCTCCTTCACCTGGAACGTCTCGTAGTCGGGGCCGCCGCGCCAGACGCTCGGGATGCCGGTGGGACCCGCGTCCGGCATCGCCACGATCAGGTCGCGGCCGGCCGTGAACGCCTCGATGTCCGTCTCGCGGGTCCAGGACGTGTAGTCGTCGTGGGCGCCGTGCAGCAGGTACAGCACGGGGTACTTCTTCTCCGGGCGCGCTTCGAAGTCCGACGGCAGGATCAGCCGGACCGGCGCGCTGCGGCCGAGCGCGGCGGAGACCACGGACACGTCCCGGGTACGCGGCCCGACCCGGGTGGCCGCCCGGGCAGGCGCCGTGGCCGCGGCCCCGAACAGGGCGGCGAGACCGGCGGCGGCCGTGGCTCTGGCGACGGTACGCCGGGACACTCCGGCGGCGGGCTTCTGCGGCAGGTCGGGCATGACGGCTCCTCGGGTTCCATGTCAGGAGGACGGCTCGGCGAGCGTCCGGATCAGGTGGGTGGCGATCTCGTCGACGTGCGGCGGATCGAGCAGCGACAGATGGTGACCGGACACCGGCACCACCTCCAGGCGCGGGCACACCTCGTCCCAGCCCAGGGCCGCGTCGTCCCGCTCGTACGCCGGGTCGCGCACGGTGTGCGGCGCGGGTTCGGTGGCCCGGTAGAGAAGGACCGGCCCGTCGTGGCCGCCGGGGCGGTGCGACTCGCCGATGCCCATGTCCAGGTAGGAGGCGCGCTGGTGCTCCAGGGCCGCGGACGGCACGCCGGCGGCCTCGCGCAGGGCCCGCAGCACGGCGTCGATGCGGGCCGCGTCGTCGTCGATGGCCACGAGTTCGTCGTAGGGCAGCTCCAGGCGCACGCCGTAGGTGTCGGTGACATGGCGGGCAAAGCCCTCGAAGTGCGCCCGGATCCGGTCCGCGCGGGTCAGCCCCGGGCGGGGGAGGGGCCGTACGGAGTCGATGAGCACGACCAGCCGCACTTCCCGTCCGGCGGCGGCCAGTTGCCGCGCGGTCTCCTGGGCCACGAAGCCGCCGAAGGACCAACCCCCCAGCAGGCAGGGGCCGTCGGGGCGGACGGCGTTGATCGCCTCGGTGTAGCGCCGTGCCTTCTCGGGCACGGTCCGGGCCTCGTCGATCCGCTCCAGCCCGTACACCGGCTGGTCCTCGCCGAGGAGTTCGGTGAGCGTCCGGTAGACGCTGACCGGACCGCCGGCGGCGTGAACGAGGAACAGCGGCGGCCGCGAGCCGGTGGCGCGCAGCGGACGCACGGGGGTGTCGTCGCGGGGCAGGGCCCGCTCGATGCGGGCTGCCGCCTCCTCCACGGTGACGGCGGCGAACAGCTCGCGCAGGGACAGTTCGACGCCGAACTCACGCTCCACCGCCGTGCGGACGCGGACGGCCATCAGCGAGTCCAGCCCGAGGTCGGCCCATGCGGTGTCCGGGGCGATACGGGCGGGGGAGTGGCCGGTGACGGACGCGGTGTGGTGGGTCAGACGGGCCAGCACCGAGGTGGGTTCCGGCACTACGGCAGGAGGTTCCTCCGGCGGTGGCGCGGTGTGAGCGGCCCGGCCGTCCGTCCACCAGTGCCGTACGTGCCGCCACCGGGGCAGCGGCAGGTCGATGACCCGCCCCGGCGGCAGGGGAAGCCGCTGTCCCGCCGCGTACAGGGCGCCCAGCTGCCCGGCGAACGCCTCCGACCCGTCGGCGTCCCGGCGCAGCGTGGCCAGGGCGAGCGCGCCGGGCACGGTGTCGGCGACGGCCCCGGTCAGCACCGGGTGGGGGGAGATCTCCACGAAGGCCGTGCGGCCCTCGGCCGCGGCCGACGCGAGGGCCCGGTCCAGCCGTACCGGCCGCCGCAGGTTGGCCGCCCAGTGCGCGGCGTCGAAGAGGCAGTCCCCGCGCGGGTCGTCGAGGACCGTGGAGTGGACCGGAACCCGGGGCCGGCGTGCCCGGATCCCGGACAGCGCCTCCACCAGCTCCGGCAGCAGCCCGTCCACCTGCGGCGAGTGCCCGGCGCCGACCACCCGCATGGCCCGCGCCGCCCGGCCCCGCCCCTCCAGCCGGCGCACGAGACCGGCCACCGCCGTCTCCTCACCGGTGACGACCTTCTGCCGGGGAGAGGAGTGCACGGCGACATGCACCTCCGGGAAGTCCCGTGCCAGCGCGTCGAGTTCGTCGTCGTTCAGGTCCACCACGGCCATCGCGCCGCCGCGCAGGCCACTCAGCAGCCGGGCCCGTACGGCGATGACACGTGCCCCGTCCGCCACGTCCAGCGCGCCCGCGCACACGGCCGCCGCCACCTCGCCCATGGAGTGGCCGATCACGGCGGCGGGCTCGACACCGTAGGAGCGCCACAGTTCGGCGAGCGCCAGCTGAAGTCCGAACAGGACCGGCTGGGCCACCTCCAGACGGTCGAGACCCTCACCCGAGGCCAGCCGGTCGTACAGGGACAGGCCGCACTCCGGGGCGAGCTGCGGGTCGAGTTTCTCGACGGCGGCGGCGAACGCGGGTTCTTCGGCCAGCAGCCGGCGCCCCATGCCGGGCCACTGGCTGCCGTAGCCGGAGAACACCCATACCGTGCCGCGCCCCACCCGGTCGCGCACAGCCGTCGTCACCCGGGCGTCCGGACGCCCGGCCGCCAACTCATCAAGGGTGTGCACCAGTTCGGCCCGGTCTCGGGCGACCACCGCGGCGCGCACGGGGCCCCGGCCCGTGCGGCCGGCCAGGGTCCGGGCCACGTCGGCGGGGTGTGCGGGACTGTTGCGCAACCGGTCGGCGAGCCTGCCTGCCGTGTCCCGGAGGCGCTCGGTGTCGAGGTCGGAGAGCAGGTGCACGCGGGCGGCCGGTTCCTCGGCCGGTCGCGCCGGAACCAGGCCGGGCGGTGCCTCCTCCAGCACCACATGGGCGTTGGTGCCGCCGAAGCCGAACCCGGAGACGCCCGCGACCGCCGTGCCGCCGTAACGCGGCCAGGGTTCCGGCTCGGTCACCACCCGCAGCCGGGGGTCGGTGAGCGAGCTGCCCCGCTCGCAGTGCAGGGACGGCGGGATGCTGTCGTGGTGCAGGGCCAGCACGGTCTTCACCAGCCCCGCGATGCCCGCCGCCGCCTCCAGATGACCGAGGTTGCCCTTGGCGGACCCCAGCAGCAGCGGCTGGTCGGGGTCCCGGCCCGCGCCCAGCACCGCGCCGAGGGCGCCCGCCTCGATCGGGTCGCCCAGCGGCGTTCCGGTGCCGTGCGCCTCCACGTAGTCGACATGCTCCGCGGGAAGTCCGGCCTGCGCGTACGCCCGCTCCAGCAGTGCCTGCTGGGCGGCCGGGTTCGGTGCCATGAGACCGTTCGAGCGGCCGTCGGAGTTGACGGCCGTGGCGCGGACGACGGCCAGCACCCGGTCGCCGTCCCGCTCGGCGTCGGACAGCCGCTTCAGGATCACGGCCGCGCAGCCCTCGCCGCGGCCGATGCCGTCGGCCGCCGCCGAGAACGGCTTGCACCTGCCGTCCGGTGCGAGGGCACCCGCCCGCCGGAACGCGACCGTGACGGCCGGCGACAGCAGCAGGTTGACCCCGGCCGCGATCGCCGTGTCGCTCTCGCCCGTGCGCAGACTGACACAGGCCTGGTGCACCGCGACCAGCGAGGAGGAGCAGGCCGTGTCGACGGCCAGGCTCGGCCCCCGCGTGTCCAGGACATAGGCGAGCCGTCCCGCGGCGACACCGAGCGCGCCCCCGGCCGGCGCCCAGGGGTCGACGGCAGCCGGGTCGGCGCCCGTCACCTGCCCGTACTCCGGCGCCGAGATGCCGACGAACACGCCGGTGGCCGTGCCCGCCAGGGACCCGGCCGGCACGGCGGCGTGGTCGAGCGCCTCCCGGACGACCTCCAGCAGGATCCGCTGCTGGGGATCCATCACCGCGGCCTCGCGCGGGGTGATGCGGAAGAAGTCCGCGTCGAACCCGGCGATGTCGTCGAGATAGCCGCCGTACCGGTGGGCATCGGCGGGCGGGAACGCCGTGAAGTCGCGCCAGCGGTCCTCCGGAACCTGCCGGACGGCGTCGGTACCCTCGCTGAGCAACTGCCAGTAGCCGTCCGGGCCGTGCGCCCCGCCGGGCAGACGGCAGCCGACCCCGACGACCGCGACCGGCTCGGCCGTCCCGCCCGGCACCGGGGCACGCGGCACCTCGGCCGCCTCGGTCCCCGGGGCCGCGTCGGCGCACAGCCGCGTCACCAGCGCCTCTCCGGTGGGTGCCTCCCACAGCAGTGTCGTCGGCAGCTCCCGGCCCGTGGCGCGGGACAGCTCACCGGCCAGGGCGACGGCGTCCCGCGAGGCCATGCCGAGGTCCGCCAGCGGCCGGTCCATCGGCACGTCGTCCGGGGACGTGCCGTTCCATGCGGCCACCCGCTCGGCGAACAGCCGGCGCAGCGCGGCCTCGTCGACGCGCCTCATCCCGCGGCACCAGCCCGTGCCTGCTCCCCGTAGGCGCCCTCCAGATACCGGGCGCGGGTCAGCGCCCGCGACACCTTGCCGCTGGAGGTGCGCGGCACCGTGCCCGGTGGCACCAGGACGACATCGGCCAGCCGCAGCCCGTGCCGGGCCGAGACGGCACCGCGCACGGCGCGCACCACGGCCGCCACGTCCAGCTCGGCGAGGAGCGCGGTGCGCGCATGCTCCGCCACGACGACCGCACACTCGCCGCCGGCGCCACCCGGCGCGGCGAAGGCGGCGAGCCGGTCCCGGCGGACCGCGTCGTGCGCCTCCTGGGCCGTCGCCTCGACGTCCTGCGGGTAGTGGTTGCGCCCGTCCACGATGATCAGGTCCTTCAGCCGTCCCGTGACGACCAGTTGCCCTTCCAGCACCGTCCCCAGATCACCCGTCCGCAGCCAGCGGCCCGGTCCGGCAGCGGGGTCCGCGAACTCCGCGCCGAAGGCCTCCCGCGCGTCCCGGTTCCAGTAGCCGCGGCCCACGTTCGGCCCCTGCACCCAGATCTCCCCGACCTCGCCCTCCGACAGCAGGGCCCGTGACACCGGGTCGGCGATCCGGACCCGCTGGCCCGCCGGGGTGCCGCACCCCGCCAGCAGCACCGCCCGGGGATCGTCGGGCCGGGCCGGCAGGGCCTTGCCGGCCGCCAGGGCGTCACGGTCGAGCGCGAACCTGCTGAGCGGTTCACCCGGCCGGGCCGCGCACACGAACACCGTGGCCTCCGCCAGCCCGTACGAGGGGCAGTGCGACCCGGGCGCCAGACCCTGATCCGCGAACGCCGCGTGGAAACGGTCGGCCGTGCCCGGGCGGACCGGCTCACTGCCGTTGATCAGCGCGGTCACCTTGTCCAGCCGCAGATCCTCCTTCTGCTCCGGGGTGACGGTCGCGACGCAGTAGTCGTAGGCGAAGTTGGGCGCGGCGCTCACGGCGTCGGGATGCGCGGCGAGCAGCCGCAGCCAGCGCACCGGCTCGTGCAGGAACGCCGCCGGGTCCATCAGCACCGACAGCGCCCCGCGTGCCACCGGCGCCGCGACACTGAGCACCAGCCCCATGTCGTGGTACAGCGGCAGCCAGCCCACACTGGTCATCGGGCGGGTGTCGAGGCCGTAGGCGGACAGTGCCTGGCGGGCGTTGGCGACGACATTGCCGTGGCTGATCTCCACACCCGCCGGGGCGCGGGTCGAACCGGACGTGTACTGGAGGTAGGCAGTCGCCCCGGCGTCCGGGGCGGCCTGCTCCCGGCCCCGGCCCTCCTCGTCGGGCACCTCGTCCGCGACGACGATCCGCGGCCCGCCGGCCCCGAGGAAGTTACGCACCTCGTCCCGCGTCCGGCTCGTGGTCACCACCACCGCCGGGCGCGCGTCGGCCAGGACGCCCGCGAGCCGGTCGGCGTGCCCGGGCAGGCCCGGGGTGTACAGGGGCACGGCGACCAGCCCGGCGGCCAGGGCCGCGAGGAAGGCCGTCACGTACTCCGTGCCCTGGGGGCACAGCAGCGCGACCCGGTCCCCGGGGTCCGTCTCGTCCGTGAGGCGTGCGGCGAGCGCCCGCACCCGCACGTCCAGACGGCGCCAGGTCAGGGTGCGGTGGACGCCGCGCGAGTGCTGTGCCGGGTGCTCGACGAAGGTGAACGCCCGGCGGTCGGGGGTGGTCCCGGCCCAGTGCCGCACGTACTCCGGCAGTGTGGGGCACGCGGGCGCGAGCGGGGGGCGGCGGCTGTCCATCAGGCGGGGCTCCTCACGGCGCGGATCGGCCTACGGGTCGCGAAAGAAGGGGTGGGGTGGCTAGAGGGGGATGTTGCCGTGCCGGCGTTCCGGCATCGGGGCACGTTTGCCGCGCAGCGCGCGCAGGGCGCGGCAGACCTGCTCCCGCGTCTCGCGCGGCGCGATGACGGCGTCGACATAGCCGCGCTCGGCGGCGAGGTACGGGGTGCCGTGGGTGCGTTCGTACGCGGCGAGGAGCCGGGCACGCAGCCCCTCCGGGTCGTCGGACGCGGCGAGTTCGCGCCGGTGCAGGACGCCCACGGCCCCCTCGGCGCCCATCACGGCGATCCGGGCGGTGGGCCAGGCGAGGTTGACGTCGGCACCGAGGTGCTTGGAGCCCATCACCGCGTATCCGCCGCCGTACGCCTTGCGCACCACGACCGTGACCTTGGGGACGGTGGCCTCGGCGTAGGCGTACAGCAGTTTCGCGCCCCGCCGGATGATCCCGGCCTGCTCCTGCCGCACCCCGGACAGATATCCGGGCACGTCGGCGAAGGTCAGCAGCGGGATGCCGAACGCGTCGCAGAACCGCACGAACCGCGCGGCCTTCTCGGACGCGTCGATGTCGAGGACCCCGGCGGCGTGCAGCGGCTGGTTGGCGACGACGCCCACCGAGCGGCCCTCGATCCGGGCCAGCGCGCAGATGATGTTCGGCGCGAACAGCTCCTGCACCGGCAGCAGTTCACCGTCGTCGACGACCGCGTGCAGGATGTCCCGCATGTCGTAGGCCGCGCCGAGCCGGTCCGGGACGACCGCGTCGAGCCCTGCCCCGGACGGAGCGCTCCCGGGGGCGTACTCCGGCGGCCGTTCCAGGTTGTTGGCCGGCAGGTACGACAGCAGGTCCCGCACGGTGTCCAGGGCGTCCTCCTCGTCGACGGCCAGGAAGTGGGCGTTGCCGTTGACGGTGTTGCTGGTGCGGGCGCCGCCCAGCTCCTCGGCGGTGGTGCGCTCGCCCGTGACCGTCTCGATGACGTCGGGACCGGTGACGAACATGTGCGAGGCGCCGTCCACCATCACCGTGAAGTCGGTGATCGCCGGCGAGTACGCCGCGCCGCCCGCGCACGGGCCCAGGACCACCGAGATCTGCGGGATCACCCCGGATGCCTTGACGTTGCGCCGGACCAGCTCGGCGTAGAGGGCCAGCGCGGCGACACCCTCCTGGATCCGGGCCCCGCCGGAGTCGTTCAGGCCGATCACCGGGCAGCCCGTCTTCAGGGCCAGCTCCATCAGGGCGACGGTCTTCTCACCGAAGGCCTCGCCCATGCTGCCGCCGAACACCGTGGAGTCCTGCGCGAACACGCACACCGGGCGGCCGTCGACCGTGCCGTACCCGGTGACCACCCCGTCGCCGCAGGGACGGCGGGCGTCGTGTCCGGTGGGCCGGGCCCGGACGAACAGGCCGGTCTCGGTGAAGGAGTCCTTGTCCAGGAGCCGGTCGATCCGCTCCCGGGCCGAGAACTCCCCGCGTCTGCGCGGCCCGCCCGGGGCCACCGCCCGCTCCCGGCGCTGCTCAAGGCCGGCGACGCGCTCCGCGGTGCCTCCGGGCGGGGGCGTGGCCGTCTCCCCCGGACCGGATGTCGTCACCTCTGTGCTCACAACCACCTCCGAAGTGGCTCTCGAATATGGCAGCGAGGCGGGGGAGTGCCCTACGGATCGACGTTCTGTGTGGGGGAGGTGAGTCCTCGGGCGCCGGCTTTCATCCGGGTGTGACAAGGGAGCTTCGAGGGCCGGGGCGCGATTCAGCTGCCCGGGTGCTGAATGCGTTCTCCTTCTTCTATTGGACCCCCGGCCGCGCGGCGTCCAGGCTGGAATGCACCATCGCCCGACAGCCGGAAGAGGTCACGAACCCATGCACAACCGCCGCATCGGTGACGTCGAGGTCAGCGCGATCGGCCTGGGCGCGATGCCCATGTCCATCGAGGGACGACCGGACGAGGAACGCTCCCTCGCCACCATCCACGCCGCACTCGACGCCGGTGTGACCCTGATCGACACCGCGGACGCCTACCACCGCGACGCCGACGAGGTCGGTCACAACGAAACCCTGATCGCCAAGGCCCTCGCCTCCCACGACCGCGGCGGTGACGTCCTGGTCGCCACCAAGGGCGGCCACCAGCGCCCCGGCGACGGCAGCTGGACGCTCGACGGCAGCCCCCGCCACCTCAGGGCGGCCTGCGAGGAGTCCCTGCGCCGGCTCGGCGTCGAGGCCATCGGCCTCTACCAGTTCCACCGCCCCGACCCGCGCGTCCCCTACGCCGAGTCCGTCGGCGCGGTCCGGGACCTGCTCGACGAGGGCAAGATCCGCATGGCCGGCATCTCGAACGCGAACCCGGAGCAGATCCGGCAGGCCCAGGAGATCCTCGGCGGGCGGCTGGTCTCCGTGCAGAACCAGTTCTCCCCGGCCTTCCGCTCCAGCGAGCCGGAACTGCGCCTGTGCGACGAACTCGGCATCGCGTTCCTGCCCTGGAGCCCCCTCGGCGGGATCTCGAAGGCGGGTGAACTCGGCTCGGGCCACGCCCCCTTCGCCCGGATCGCCGCGGCGCGCGGGGTGAGCCCGCAGCGCGTGTGCCTGGCCTGGATGCTCGCCAAGTCGCCGGTGGTCGTCCCCATCCCGGGCGCGAGCCGGCCCGAGACGATCCGCGACTCGCTCGCCGCCACCGACCTGACCCTGACCGCCGAGGAGCTGGCGGAGCTGGACGCCGCCTGACCAGCCCCTCAGACCCGGGGACGGCCGCACGCCGCCCCCGGGTCTCAGGGTGGTGCTGGGCGACGGCCGCATCGAGGAGATCGGCACCGACGAGGAGCTGCTGCGCAAGGGTGGGGCATACACCGCTCTGCACAGGGGCCAGCTCACCTAATACCGGTCGCAACCGATCAGTTCTCGTCAAATCCGCTACAGGTGAGAAAATCGTGTGAATGTTTCCGCGTGGTTCGGGCATACGCAGCGAAAACACAGAGAGGGGCGCTACGTGCTTGTACCGGACCGGAAGATCGTCAGGGAGCTGCTGACGCGGTACGCGTCGCTGAGGATCGCTCAGTCGGAGAGGCACGTGCCGAAGGCGGCACGCGAGCTGGAGGACGTCAGCTACACGCTGTGCGTGATGATGGGGACGTCCGACATCAGTGACGCCATCGCCAAGGCGGATGTCCTGCTGCTCACCGAGGGGCGGCCGCACGCCGCCGACGCGGACGGGGAGAACGGCCTGACGCTGGTCGGCTGACCGCTGACGAAAGGCCCGGCGCGGACCGGGCAGCACGCCTCGGCGGCCCCTAGGAAGGGGCCGCCGAGGCGTTCGTCCGCCCGTGGAACGCGGCGCGGTAGGCGTGCGGCGTGGTGCCGGCCACCTTGCGGAACCGCTCCCGGAACGCGGTCGGCGAGCCGAAGCCCGCCTGGCGCGCGATCCGTTCGACGGAGTGGTCGGAGTTCTCCAGCAGGTACTGGGCGCGCCGCACCCGCGCCCGCAGCAGCCACTGCAGCGGGGTGGTGCCGGTCTGCTCGCGGAAGCGGCGGCTGAAGGTCCGCTCGCTCATCCCCGCGCGCGCCGCCAGCGCGCCGAGCGTCACCTCGTGCGCGAGATGGTCCTCGATCCACTCCAGCACCGGTTCGAGCGCCGAGCCCCGGGGCACGGGGGGATGCTCGTGCACGATGAACTGGGCCTGCCCGCCCTCCCGTTCCAGCGGCATGACCGACATGCGGGCCGTGTTCGCGGCCACGGCCGACCCCAAGTCGCGGCGGATCATGTGCAGGCACAGGTCCAGCGCCGCGGCCGCACCGGCCGAGGTGAGGATCGGCCCGTTGTCGACGTACAGCACGTCCGGCTCCACCTCGACCCGCGGGAAGCGCCGGGCCAGTTCGCCGGCGGCCACCCAGTGCGTGGTGGCGCGCAACCCGTCCAGCAGCCCCGCCTCCGCCAGCACGAAGGCCCCCACGCACACCGACGCGATCCGGGTCCCGGCCTCGGCCGCCTCCCGCAGGGCCGCCAGCACCCGGGCCGACGGCGGCGCCGCATCGGGGGAGCAGCCGGGCACGATGACGGTGTCCGCCTCCGCCAGCGCCTCAAGACCCCGCTCGATCCGCAGGGTGAAGCCGCCGTCCGCGCGCACCTCGGGGGTCTCGGCACATAACCGGACCCGGTAGGCGGGCCGCCCGTCCGGCATATGGGTCCAGGCGAACGTCTGCTGGGGCGCCGCCATGTCGAAGGGCACGACGCCATCGAGGACCAGGATCGCCACAGAGTGCATGACCGTCACCCTAGGCGGGTTCCCGCCGGCCCGGTGACGTGGGGTTCGCGGCGGCACGGTGGCGCGAGCGCAGGTCGGACGAGTTGGCGGGAACCCGTCGGAAGCTGTCGTTCCAGCCCCTGGGGGATCACGCCGGAGGGGTCCTAGCGTGGGCTCGTCGACCGCATTCACGGAAAGAGCCCCGGTGACCAAGATCCTGCTGTCCCTCCATGTCCTGGCCGCCGTCATCGCCGTCGGTCCCGTGACCGTCGCGGCCAGCATGTTCCCGCCGGCCGTACGCCAGGCGGGTCCCGCCGACGCGGGCACGGCGGCGCTCCTGCACCGCATCTGCCGCGTCTACGCCAAGGTCGGACTCACCGTCCCCCTCCTCGGGTTCGCCACCGCGGCCGCGATGGGCGTCCTCGGCAGCGGATGGCTCGTCACCTCCATCGCCCTCACCGCGGCGGCCGCCGGCGTCCTGATCGCCTTCGTCCTGCCCCGCCAGGAAGAACTCCTCGGCCGACTGACGGACGAGCAGGGCGTCGACCGGCGGAGCACCGTCCGACTGGCCATGTTCACGGGCGTGTTCAACCTGCTGTGGGCCACGGTCACCGTCCTGATGATCGTCCGTCCGGGTTCCACCACGGGAGCCTGAGAGAAGTCCCGCGATCGCCTGTCACGGATGTCCGGTCTGCGTCAAGTCATCCCAAGGAATTCACACTCCGGGACACCGTGCCGCCTACACTCGCAGTCTCGCCCCCGCACGGGGCCGACGAGCAGAAAGGCACGTTGACGGGTGTTCCAGGATTCCCCCATCTACGACCGACTCATCGCGGAGCGCGGCGACGTACCCGCACAGGTGCGCCGCGAGGCCGAACGTGTGAGCAGGGAACTGGAGCTGGTCATGCGGCCCTCACAGTCCCTGGGCTACGACCGTCCGCAATCCCCCGGAGCGGGCTGGCAGCGCGCGGGCATGCTCCCCGGCCCGCGGCCGCAGTGAACCGGCCGTCGGGCCCGGGCCCGGTCTGCACCGGGCCCGGAGCTCAACGGAGCGTCGTGTTCGCTCCGTTGACGTGCAACGGCTGGACCGGTACGGGCCGGGCCAGCCACTCGGCGATGGTCCGGGCGATCGGCTGAGCCGTCTCCACCTCGACGAAGCCGAACTGCCCCGACTGGTTGCACTCCAGGAACCACCAGGTCCCGTCGGAGTCCTCCACGAAGTCGAAAGCCCCGTAGGCCAGTTCCGCCTCACGCAGATAGGACAGGGCCCCCGGCGCGATGCAGGACGGCACATCGACGGGCCGCCACGGCGAGCCGGGCGCGGCGAACCGCACGTCGACCTCGTCCGGGTCCGCGTCCTCGGCGGTCGCCTTGCGGGCGGCCAGCATCCGCTCACCCACGACGGTGAGCCGGATGTCGGCCCGCTTGGTGATCCGCCGCTGGAGCAGCGTCGGCCCGAACGCGACGGCGGAGAAGTCCGCCTCCGGCGCGACCCGGCTGGTCGGCACCGCCCGGGGCGGGTCCTGCGGATGCGCGCCCGACACCGGCTTGACCACCAGCTCCGGGTAGCGCTCCGCGAACTCGCGGGCGGCGCGCGGGAAGGTCGTGATCAGCGTCGCGGGCACGGGCAGGCCGCATCTCTGGGCCAGGCGCAGCTGCCACGGCTTGTGCCGGGCCCGGCGCGCCGCGTCGGGATGGTTCATCCAGCGCGCGTCCGAGCCCCGCAGCATGCCGTAGAGCGCCTGGGCGGCCTCCTCGGTCAGCCATGCGGACGGCTGGGCCGCCCGCGCGGCCGGTACACCGGGCCGGCGCACCCACACGGACCGGAGCCCCCCGATGCTCACCAGCCGCCCCCCGGCGGACAGATGGCCGCGGAACCGGCCGTGCACGAACTCCCCCGACAGCGCGACACCACCGGTCAGGTCCGCGGGATCGACCCGGACCACCGGAACCCCCGTCGCGTTGAGATGCACGACGACCATGTCCGCGGTGACGTCCTCCTCGCAGGTGAGGATCAGTACGGTCATCTTCGGCGGTCCGTGGTCAGTCGTCGAAGTGCGTCTTGGAGCCGGCGGTCGACGTCGTGGTGCCGAACTCTCTCAACAGGGCGAAGTCGGAGGCCGCGACCCTTCCGTCGCGGAGCACGTTCAACTGCTGTCCGGCGTCGTACACGTACGGAATGGCAGCTTCCAACTCCACTGCCGGGCGCGCGTAGTTGAGCGCGAACGGTTGCATCGTCTCTCCCTCGTCGGTACTGCGCCGAGCAGTCGGTGACCCCCCGGGCGTCGCCACCCGGTCCACCGGCCTGTTTCGGCTTCCAGAGACTTATACGAATCGAACGGGTGGTTGGTTTCCTTACTTTCCGTAGTTATTTGCCGGTTGCCGGTCCGGCCGGTGTGCCGTACTGCGCTCCCGTTCGCCGAGGGAGCCGCGGACGGTGCGCAGAGCGAGCAGCAGGACGCCGATGTCGTCCAGGTACACCGGATCGGGCACCAGGTCGGTGGGCAGCACCAGATAGAGCACCGCGCCCCAGAAGACCCAGCGCGGTCCCGTGGGAAGCCCCGCGCGCTTCAACTCGCGCCGGGTCCGTACCAGCCGCACGAGGACGACGACGGCGAAGACGAGGACGACGGCCGCGAGAGCCGCGGCCAGAACGATCACCTTTGTGGTCGTATCCACGGGTTGCCCTCCTCCTGGCATGCCGTGACACGGGACCTCCCGAACACCCCCTGAATGGATTCCCGTTTCCGGCGGCTGTATTGCGGCCGGGCCCGACATGTCGGCGAGTCGGCGGATTTCCCGTGCGGCGGTCATCCCGGTGGCTCACCCGAGTGGCACGGGGTGACGGTGGCGCCTAGTAATGGTCTGCGTAACGTCGCTCGTCACACGACGGGGGGCGCAGGAGCGGCCGCACTCTTCCCACGGAGGCGAGTATGACCACCTGCTCTTCATCACCCCGCTCGAACGAACCTGCCATACCCAACGAGCCGAACGGGTCCGCCCAGCCGTCCGCCGAGACGACCGTCGCCACCGGCACGCACCAGGTGGAGCAGACGAGCGCGCAGCCCTCCGGCCCGTACGACACGTACCGGACGGGGTACCCCCAGCCCGCCGCCGCATCCCACCAGGCCGGCCCGGCGGCCGCCGAGCCCGTCGCCCTCGGCTCCCACCCGGCGGCCGGGGCGGAAACGCGGCAGCCGGCCGCCGGACCGGACGGCATGGCCGCCCGGCCCGTTGTCCCTGACCCGGCCGAGACGGACCCCTCGGCCGCCCAGCCCCCGGACACCGGCCCGGGCCGGGCGCCCGCGCGGCCCGCCGTCGCCGGGACGGACGACGCGGACCCGACCGCCGTCCCCACCCCGGACCGGCCCTCGGCGCAGCCCGTCCCGCTCGCCGATGACTGGCGGGATCCCGCGGAGGCGCGGCCTGCTCCGCCCGTACCGGACCGGACGGACCAGGCGGAGGAGTACTCCCCGCCCGCCCATTCGGACACCGCCGGCCCGGACGAGACGTATCCGCCCGCCGGACCCACTGCGGGCGACACCGACCAGCCGGCGCGTCCGTTCGTCATCCGGTCGCTCGACGACAACCCGGTGGAGCTGCGGCCCGGCACCGGGCCGGCCTCCGGCGCGCCGTACGGCGACGCCGTCAGCGACCTGGTGCACGCGGCCGTGGCCGACCGGCCGCTGGAGGAGGTCGTCGACCTCATCGTCTCGCTGGAGGAGTCGCCCGACCACACGCAGGCGAGGGTCGACGCGCTCCGCACCGCCGGGGTGAGCCGGTCCGTGGAGGACGTGTCCCGGCTGATCGCCCTGCTGACCAAGCCTCCGCGTGACGCCGAGTGCGCCGACGAGGCGATCCGGGCCGCGGCAGCCCACCGGCCGGTGGAGGAGGTCACCCGGCTGGTGACCCTGCTGCACAAGGAGCCGCAGGAGCCCCACGTCCGCGAGGAGGCACTCCGTGCGGCCGCCACCGGCCGGTCCGTCGGGGAGCTGGTCGAGCTGATCGACCGCCTGGGCCTGGAACGGCTGGACCGCAACGGCCGTCAGCCGCACGGGACTTCGCGCCCCGAGGGGGAAACCGGTGAGCCCGGGACGCCCCACCGGGCGGGCAAGCGCCGCACGGCACGCCCGGACACGGACCGCGACACGCACCGCACCCCGGACGACGCACCGCCGGACCGGCAGCGTGCCACGGACCGGTTCGCCCGGTCCGTGTCCTGGTCGGGCTGGCTCGCCGCCCTGGCTCTCGCCGTGTGCGCGGTGGTCCACTTCCCGCTCCAGCGCGGCGACGCGTCCCTGCGGCTGCACGCGTTCGCCCTCGGCCTGTCGGTGCTGTGCACGGTGCTGGCACTGCTGCTGGCGCTGCGCCCCGTGGCGCTGGTGCTGGCCGGGTCGGTGCTGGTGCCCACGGTGCTGGCGGGGGCCCAGGCGTACGGGAGTTCCTTCCCGTCGGCGTCCCTGTCCCGGGCCGTCGACCTGGCGCTCGCCCCGCCGTGGCTGGCCGCCTCGGTCGCCGGATGCGCGGCTCTGCTGTCCCTCGTGGCGCTGGTCTTCCGGGTGCTGGCGCCCATCGCCGCCCGGCAGTGGGCGGCGGCGCCCGCGCCCGAGGCACGCGGCGTGACGGAGTGAGGCCTCGGCCGGGCCCGGCCGGCGGCCCTGCTCAGGTCCGTCGGTCGAGCAGCCCGGTCAGCACCCGGTCCGGAGTCAGCGGGAGTTCACGGAGGCGGACGCCCGTGGCGTGGTGCACCGCGTTGCCGATCGCCGCGGCCGTCCCGACGATGCCGATCTCCCCGATCCCCTTGCTGCCCATGGGATTGAGACGGGAATCCTCCTCGTCCAGCCAGTGCGCCTCGATCCCGGCGACGTCGGCGTGCACGGGCACGTGGTACGACGCCAGATCCGACTCGGTGAAGTCGCCGAACGCGGCGTCCATGGTGCTGCCCTCGGTCAGCGCCATGCCCAGCCCCATCGTCATGCCCCCGACGAACTGCGAGCGCGCCGTACGGGCGTTGAGGATGCGGCCCGCCGCATAGACCCCGAGGAGCCGGCCGACGCGGACCTCACCGGTGACCGTGTCCACGGCGACCTCGGCGAAGTGCGCCCCGAAGGCGTGCCGCGCGAAGTCGCTCTCGGCGTCCGCCGCTCCCGTCGTGTCGGCGCGGTGGTCGAGGCCCTGCTCCGGGAGCGGCCCCACGTGCCCGGCCAGCCGCCGGGCCAGTCCGGCACAGGCGTCGTGCACCGCCCAGCCCCACGAGGCGGTCCCGGACGAGCCGCCGGCCAGCGGCGCCGACGGAAGTTCCGTGCTGCCGACCTCGATCCGCACCCGCTCCAGCGGCACCCCGAGGGCATCGGCACCGACCTGAGCGAGCACCGTCCGGGCGCCCGTCCCGATGTCGGTGGCGTTGATCCGCACCAGGAACGAACCGTCCGGCAGCGCACGTGCCGTGGCCGTGGAGGGCCCGACCATGACGGGATACGTCGCCGCCGCCACGCCCGTCCCGAGCAGCAGGGGGCCCTCCCGGCGGACGGCCGGGCGGGGATCGCGCCCGGCCCAGCCGAAGCGCCGGGCGCCCTCACGCAGACACTCGACCAGCTGCCTGCTGCTGAACGGCCTGCCGCTGTCGGGCTCGACGTCCGGTTCGTTGCGGACGCGCAACTCGACCGGGTCCATGCCGAGTTCGGTGGCGAGTTCGTCCATGGCGGACTCCAGCGCGTACATGCCCGGCGCCTCGCCCGGCGCCCTCATCCACGACGGGGACGGCACGTCCAGTGCCGCCACCCGGTGGACCGTACGGCTGTGGGGTGCGGCGTACATCACCCGTGCGGGCACAGCCGCCTGCTCCACGAACTCCTTGATGCGGGAGGTGTGCGTGGTGACCTCGTGCGTCAGGGACGCGAGACGGCCCTGAGCATCGGCCCCGAGCCGCAACCGGTGCAGGGTCGGCGCGCGGTGCCCGACGACGGCGGGAAGGTAACGGCGCGGCAGGGCCACCGTCACCGGCCGTCCCGTCTCGCGTGCCGCCATGGCGGCGAGCACCACGTCCGGGCGTGGCGTGCCCTTGGACCCGAAGCCGCCACCCACGTGCTCGGCGGTGACCACGATCCGGTCCTTGGACAGACCGAACAGACCGGCGAGCACCGCCCGCACGGTGCCGGTGCCCTGGCTGGAGGTGTGCACGGTGAGCCGGCCGTCCTCCCACCGGGCGGTGCTGGTGTGCGGCTCCATCGGGTGGTTGTGCAGCGGCGGCACCCGGTACGCGACGTCCACCCGGACGTCCGCGGCACCCAACGCCCCGTCGGGGTCGCCCTGTTCACGGACGGCCGGATGACCGCCGTTGGCCTCCTCGGGCACGTACACACCCGGATGCGAAGCCGTGAGGGTCACGTCGTGCTCTTCAGTGTCGTAGGTGACACGGACGGCTGCGGCACCGGCGCGGGCAGCCTCCAGGGTCTCGCCCACCACGAGCGCCACGAACCAGCCGCGGTGCGGGACCCGCGCGTTCTGCAGCAGCGCGAGCGTGGGATCGTCCGGTTCCGCGAGCCGCGGCGCGTTCTCGTGGGTGAGGACGGCGATCACGCCGGGCACGGCCAGGGCGGCCGCCGTGTCGACGCCGGTCACCCGGCCCCGGGCCACACCCGCCGGCACGGGCCATGCCTGGGCCCGGCCGGGGGCGTGGAACTCGCCGGCGTAGCGGGCGGTGCCGCTGACCTTCTCCCGTCCCTCCCGCCGCTCGGCGGGGGCGCCCACGCTGCCGGTCATGAGGCCCTCCCGGTGAGTGCGGTGTCCGTGAGCCGGGACAGCACGTCCACGGCGAGATTGCGGGCGAGCGGCACCTTGTAGGCGTTGTCCCGCAGCGGTTGCGCGGCGGCCAGTTCGAACTCGACGGCGTGCTCGAAGGCGGCCCGGGTGGGAGCCGCGCCCAGCAGCGCCTCCTCCGCCCGTCGTGCGCGCCAGGGCCGGTGCGCCAAGGCCCCGAAGGCGACCCCCGCGTGCCCGATCACACCGTCCTCCAGGCGCAGCACGACCGCGACGGACGCGAGGGCGAAGGCGTAGGAGGCCCGGTCGCGGGCCTTGCGGTACGCCGACGGCAGCCCGGCCGTCACAGCAGGGAGGACCACGCCGGTGACCAGTTCGCCGGGGCGGATCTCGGTGTCCTGCTCGGGGCGGTCCCCGGGCAGCCGGTGGAAGTCCGCCGCCGCGACACTCCGGGCCCCCTCGGGGCCCACCAGTTCGACCCGCCCGTCGAGGGCGGTGAGTGCCACGGCCATGTCCGACGGGTGGGTGGCGATGCAGTGCTCGGAGTGCCCGAGTACCGCGTGGTCGCGGTGGACGCCGTCCCGTGCTCCGCAGCCGCTGCCCGGCTCGCGTTTGTTGCACGGCTTCGACAGGTCCTGGAAGTACGGGCACCGGGTGCGCTGGAGCAGGTTCCCGCCGGTCGTCGCCGCGTTGCGCAACTGCCCGGAGGCACCGGCGAGCACCGCCTGCGACAGCGCCGGGTACCGGTCGCGGACGAGCGGGTGGGCGGCGAGGTCGCTGTTGCGGACCATCGCCCCGACGCGCAGCGCACCTGTGGGCAGCTCCTCGACCGTGTCCAGGGGCAGCCGGGTGACGTCGATCAGGGCGGCGGGGGTCTCGACGCCGAGCTTCATCAGGTCGACGAGGTTCGTGCCGCCCCCGAGGTAACGCGCTCCGGGGTGGGAGGCGTACGCGGAGGTCGCCTCCTCGACGCTGCCGGCACGGACGTAGGCGAACTCCTTCACGGGATCACGTCCTCCACGGCCTCGGCGATCCGCGGATACGCACCGCACCGGCACAGGTTGCCGCTCAGCCGTTCCCGGATCTCCTCCCGGTCCAGCGGCACCGGTTCGCCCGAGGGTGCCGCAGGGTCGGTGACGTGCGAGGGGTGGCCGGCCGCCGCCTCGGCGAGAACACCGGCGGCGGAGCAGATCTGGCCCGGGGTGCAGTAGCCGCACTGGAACGCGTCGCGTTCCATGAAGGCCCGCTGGAGGGGATGCGGTTCCTCCCTGTCGCCGGAGAGGCCCTCGACGGTGGTGACCTCGCAGCCGTCGAGGGCGACCGCGAACAGAAGACAGCTGTTGACGCGCCGCCCGTCGACCAGGACCGTGCAGGCCCCGCACTGGCCGTGGTCACAGCCCTTCTTGGCGCCCGTGAGGTCGAGATCCTCCCGCAGGAGGTCCAGCAGGACCCGGCGGTGGTCGACGGTGAGGGTGTGGGGTTTGCCGTTGACGCGGAGCGTGGTCTGCGAGTGGTGCCGATGGTTGCCCATGTCGTGGAGGACCTTCCCGGGCGGGCCGTGATGCCGTACGGACCGCGTATCCAGCAGGACACGACTGACACCTGCGCCCCACCAGCCCGCGCCCCTACTGCTCCGACGTCACGCGCTGGGCGGCGGTCCCTTCATCGGCGGGCGGGGTCGCGGGACGCTTGACCTTGAAGCGTTCGAACGTCCGTGTGAGCTGCTGGAGCGGGGACGCGGCCGGCGGATCGGACGGCTGAGGTCTGACGGGGGCCGTCTCGGCGGACGCCTGGTAGGCGGCCAGGGCCTCGTGGGCGCTCTCGGCCGCCTCCCGGTACAGGTCACGGGACTTCGTCATGGCCTCCAGCGCCTCGGCGTACATGGCCACCAGACCGCGCTGGCGCTCCAGCTCCTCCTGGAGCGTCAGCAGGTGCCAGTCCTCGCGGAGCGCGGTGAGGGCGTCCTCGGCGCCGTCGGGCAAGGGCCTCGGCAGCGCGGCGAACCGCGTCACCGCGTCGACGAGGTCGGCGGGCTCCGAACCGTCGAGGAACACCGCGCGCACGGAGAAGTCCTGGGCGTCGTAGCCGTCCGGCGCGGGGACGCCCGGCAGCACCACGGCTCCGCCGCGCGGCACCTGGACGCCGGAGTCCCGCAGGGCCCAGTTCAGCCCGCGCAGCTGCTGCGGGGCCGCGTGGTGTTCCACCACACGGTGCCGCAGGCCCGGCGGCAGCCACCGCGCGAGCGGCGTGCGCCCCCGGTCGTCGGTGCTCATCGCCTCGTGGACGACCACGTGGATGTGCCATCCGCCGCGCACCGCGTTCCTCAGCAGGCGGCGGATCTCCTTGTCGTCCTTCGGCAGCGGGTTGATCTCACCCGGGGTCAGGCGTGTGCCGGCGTCCTCGTCCCAGGCGGTCTCCGGCTCCTGCGGCCAGAACAGGCCGGTGGGGGAGGGCCACGCGTGGTCCCACGGCTGCTCGGCCTCGGCGACCAGCATCCACTCCTGCCCGGCCCCTTCGCCCACGCCGGGTTTCAGGCTCAGCCGGGCACGCACGGTCACGTCGTCGCCGACCCGCCAGCGGGCCTCGAAGACCCGCTCCCCCGGTCCGGTCTCGTCTTCGGGCAACTCCAGAAAGTCGTCGATGGCCTGTCTGTCCTTGCGCTGCTTCAGCGAGCGCCGGAGAACGTCTTCCGCGTCACCCGCGGCGTGGCGGCCGCGCGCCGGCCACACCGTGGCGGGAGTCATGGGACGGACGGTGAGGGAGGTCTGCATGGGTCCATCTGTGAACGGGGGTACGTGCGTCTGCCAGTATCGTCGCCGCAGGCCGACGGGTGCTACCCGGGGTCGCACCCGGCCGGGGGCGGCGGCGTACGTGTCCACGAGCCTTCACCTCCCGGGCCGGCCGCGGCGTGCGCCGTCGGTCATGGCCACCGCCTACCCGGGCCGGCCCGGGCCATGTGACGCAAGGGCGGCCGTGTGGGGCGACCGTCCGGCGCGATGGGGCACCGGGCCGCGCGATCCGGCACCGGCGGCGCTCCGGAGCGGGGCCGGGCGCACGGGATGTGCGCCATGCGCGCGGGGTGTGCGCGCCGCGCGCGCACCGGAAGGACACACGCATGGTCCGGCCGCCGCGCGGTCCCGACAATGGTGCGCACGAGCAGGGCCCGCCCACCATCCGCATCGGGGCGGGTCCTGCTCGCTCCACCACGCGCGGGGCGCCGTTCAGCGCTCCGTGTCACCGGCGGGGTTCACGGCCTCGGGACCGGTCGCCGCCCAACTGGCGAGGACCTTCAGCCGCTCCTCGTACGCGGTGCCGGGCTCTGCCGTGTAGAGGGTCAGGGAGTGGGCCTCGTGGGCGGACACGGGCAGGTCCAGGGGCTGATACGTCAGTTCCAGGAAGCCCGCCTCGGGGTGGTGGAAGCGTTTGACCCCGCCGTGGTGGATCCGCACGTTGTGGGCCGCCCAGCGGGTGCGGAACTCGTCGCTGACCGTGCACAGTTCACCCACGAGCTCGCGCAGGGCCCTGTCGTGGGGGTAGCGGCCCGCCTCGGCGCGCAGCAGCGCGACGGTGATCCTGGCGCCGGTGTCCCAGTCGTCGAGGAAGTCGCGCGAGCCGGGTTCGAGGAAGAAGTACCGGGCGAAGTTGGGCCGGCCGCGCTCGACCGTGACCCCGCTGTCGAACAAGGGGGCGAACAGGGCGCGGGCGAGGGCGTTGGTGGCCACCATGTCCAGCCGGCCGTTGGTCACGAACGCCGCGGACAGGGTCACCGAGTCGAGCAGCCACTGGACGTGGGGCGGGATCTCGGCGGGCTTGCGGCGGCGCCGGGTCACCGGCCCGGGCTGGGCCGCCTTGGCCAGGTCGAACAGATAGGTGCGTTCGTCCTCGTTCAGTTGCAGCGTGCGGGCGACCGCGTCGAGGACCTCCTCGGAGACACCGCCGATGTGCCCCCGCTCCAGCCGCGTGTACCACTCGGTGCTCACACCGGCGAGAACCGCCACCTCCTCCCGGCGCAGTCCCGGCACCCGGCGCCGGCCGCCGGAGGGCAGCCCGACCTGCTCCGGGGTGAGCTGGCCGCGCCGGCGGGCGAGGAAGTCACGGATGTCGGCGCGGTTGTCGGAGCGGTGGTCCATGTCCCCCACGCTAAGCCCGGGAACCGGGGCGAGGGGGGTTGAGCTTGTACCCCCCATGAACGCGGCCTCCCGCGCCGGCGGGAAGCGCGGTTTCGTGGGACACGCACATCGATCTCGATCGTTCGGAGACGACGCATGACCACGCGAGGAGGAACCCTCCACGCCCCCGCCGAGGCGCACACCGGCCACCACGAGCATCCGCCCACCCGGCTCCCGCTCGTCGTGTACGTCCTGGCTCTCGGCACCTTCCTGATGGGCACGACCGAGTTCGTCGTGGCGGGACTGCTGCCCGAGATCGCCGGGGACGTCGGGATCGGCGTCGCCCGGGCCGGCCTGCTCATCACGGTCTTCGCGGTCGGGATGATCGTCGGTGCCCCGCTGATGGCCATGCTGACGCTGCGGCTGCCCAGGCGGCTCACGCTGATCCTCGCCCTGGGCGTCTTCGCGGCCGGGCACGTCGTCGTCGCGCTCGGCACCGGCTTCGGTGTCCTGCTGGCGGCCAGGTTCCTCACGGCGCTGGCGACCGGGGCGTTCTGGGCGGTGGCCAACGTCGTGGCCGCCCACGCCGCCGGTCCCGCCGCGAGCTCCCGCGCCCTCGGCGTGGTGGGCGCCGGCGCGATGCTCGCCAACGTCGTCGGTGTACCGCTCGGTGCCTTCGCCGGACAGCTCATGGGCTGGCGGGGACCCTTCTGGGCCCTGGCCGTCCTCGGGGCGGCCGCCACGGTGCTCATCGCCCGCCACGTTCCGCGCGACACCGACGGCCACGGGGCGATCTCCGTCCGCTCCGAGCTGTCCGCCCTGCGCTCGGGCCGCCTGTGGCTGGCCCTGGCGGCCTGCGCGACCACGACCGGCGGCGTGCTGTCGACGTACACCTACATCTCGCCGCTGCTGACCGGCCGGGCCCACCTGGCCGCCACGCTCGTGCCCCTGGTGCTGGTCGGATTCGGCGCCGGCGCCCTGGCGGGTTTCCTGGTGGGCGGCCGGCTGGGTGACCGCCGCCCGTACACGACGACGATCGCCGCCGCCGCGGTGACCACGGTCCTGCTGCTGGCGATCTGCCTGCTGTCCGCCCACCCGGTGCCCACGATCGCGCTCGTCGCCCTGCTGGGTCTGTTCGGTCTCGGCGCCAACCCGGTGCTGATCTCCCTGGGCGTCCGTTTCGCCGGCCGGGCACCCACCCTGGGCTCCGCGCTGACCGTGTCGGCGTTCAACCTCGGCACCGCCGCCGGCTCCTGGATCGCGGGCCTCGCCCTCGACTCCCCGCTGGGAGCCACGGGGCCGGCCGCCGTCGGCACCGCCATCGCCGCGCTCACGCTGGTCCCCACGATCGCCATCGCGGTCGTCCAGCGACGCCGGTCCTCGGCACACACCGGTGCGATCGTCCACCGTTCAGCACCCGAGAACGCCTGAAACCCCCATGTCACGAGCCGTATCCGGCTCACCACCCAAGGAGCGGACCCATGCGCGCTGCTGTTCTGCGTGCCTGGCAGCGGCGGATCAACCCCGGCAAGGTCTTCGACCTCGTCGTCCCGCTCGACGAGGCCGCCGAGGCCTACCGGGCCATGGACGAGCGCCGTGCCGTCACGGCCGTGCTCACCCTCTGACCCACCCACCCGCCGGCAGCTCCGCAGGCCTGACCAGGCGGGGGCCGGGTACACGGCCCGTGCACGAGACGGTGTGGACGCAGGAGAGGGGACCGGGGGAGTGTCGGTGAAGGCGATGGGCTGGGCGCATTCGTTCCGGATGTCCGAAGGCGTGCGCGCAGGACGGGAATGGACGCGCAGACGTCTCGACTCCCTGCCCTGGGCCGCTGCCGAGCCGGACACGGTGGACGCCATCGTGCTGGCGGTGTCGGAGCTGATCACCAATGCGCACATCCACGCGCACAGTGACGCGCACCTCGTCCTGACCTGGGACGGCGACTGCCTTCATGTCAGCGTCCACGACGAGGACCCGACGCTGCCGCGCCAGCGCGATCCCGAGCCGGGCGAGGTCTCCGGCCGCGGGGTGGCGATCGTGCGCAAGCTCGCCGACGAGTGGGGGATGAGGTGCCAGCGGCACGGCAAGACGGTGACGGCATGCTTCCGTCCCGCCGACCCCGACCCCGACCCCGACCCCGGTGCCGGTACGGCCCGCTCCTGAAGGAGAAGCGTCGTGTACCTGGCACGTGGGTCGAGTGACGACCCCTATCTCTGGCTCTGGGTCCTGGGCGCTGTCGCGCTGTACGCACTGATCAGCTACGCACTGGCGTACCGCGCCCGCGCCCGGCGCGGCTCCGCGCACCCGGCCCATGACGCCCTGCACGACCTCAAGGACCGGGAGGATCCCCAGCCGCCCGAGAACCGCTTCGTCAGCCGTCTGATCATGCTGTCCGGAGCGGTGCTCACGGGTCTCGTCGCCTACCTGACCGGCGGCGTCGTGCGGATTCTTGCGGCCGCGTTCACCGCCGTTGCCGCGGTGAGCGTCTGGGCGTACTACGACCACCGCACGCAAACACGTGCGGCGGCCGGGCGGTAGCGCTGACCCGGGCCCCCTCGTGCCTGCGTGAGGGGGCCCGGGGGCGTCAGTCGTTCTCGGGGTGTGTGCCGGGCCCGTGGACGCCGGGGGACAGCGGGGTGGGTGACAGCGCGGAGTCCTCCTCACCCGGTTCCAGCAGGGTGTCGGCGGCGCCGACGATGAGGCGATCGGGCGTGCCGACCGCTTGCCCGTCCTTGCTGGCGTAGTCCACGCGCGACAGCAGACTGCGCATGGTCTCCAGCCGGGCGCGCCGCTTGTCGTTGCTCTTGACGACGGTCCAGGGGGCGTGGGTGGTGTCGGTGGCCCGGAACATGTCCACCTTCGCCTCGGTGTACTCGTCCCAGAGGTCCAGCGAGGCCAGGTCGGTGGGGGAGAGCTTCCACTGGCGCACCGGGTCGACTTGCCGGATCGCGAAGCGGGTGCGCTGCTCGGAGCGCGACACGGAGAACCAGAACTTCACCAGCAGGACGCCGTCGTCCACCAGCATCCGTTCGAAGGCCGGGCACTGGTCGAGGAACAGCTCGTACTCGTCCTTGGAGCAGTAGCCCATCACACGTTCCACGCCGGCCCGGTTGTACCAGGAGCGGTCGAAGAAGACGATCTCCCCGGCCGTCGGCAGATGCGCGATGTACCGCTGGAAGTACCACTGGCCCAGCTCGCGCTCGGTGGGCTTGTCCAGGGCGACCACACGGGCGCCGCGCGGGTTGAGCCGCTCGGTGAGCCGCTGGATCGTGCCGCCCTTGCCCGCCGCGTCACGCCCCTCGCACACGACCACCACGCGGGCACCGGTGTCCTTGACCCACCGCTGGAGCTTGAGCAGCTCTATCTGCAGGATGCGCTTGGTCCGCTCGTACTCCTTGCGGCTCACCTTGCGGTCGTAGGGGTAGTTCTCCCGCCACGTCCGGATCGGGCGTCCGTCCCCGTCCAGGACGATCGGCTGCTCTCTTCTGCTGGTGTCGACGGTCAGCCCGTCCAGCAGCTTGTCGGCGTCTTCGGCGCTCATCACTCGACTCCCCGTTCGGCTCGCACCCGCAGGTCAACGGTCTCACGTGTGCCCCGCATGGCCCCTGACATGTGAGCTCCCTGCCGGACGCCGGTGCCGCGCTGTCGCGGACGCGTAGCCTCCTACCGGTTGTCTCCCTCCGGATCCGAGCATCTGCCGAACTCGCCGCGCCCGACGTCACGTACCTGTCCACCGAGGCCGCCGGCGGCTTCACGGGCCGCGTCAGCGGCATGTACGCCGCTGCGGGCACCGTCCACTTCGACCGGTTCGGCTACGGGCCGGCCGACGGCGACGGGCCGGGCCGGACGGCTCCGCGGGCTGAGGACGGGCCCTGCCGCTCACAGGGCGGTGCCCGTCTCCTCGGCCAGGGCCCGCACGAGGCGGTCCTGGAACGCCTCGTCGTGGACCGCGCGGTGCGGCTGCAACCGCCGGCCGTGGTACCAGTACCCGCCGGCGGTCAGGGCCTCCGGATCGTCGCTCGACGCGAGCCACTCCTGCGTCTGGTGGCCGAGCTCCAAGTCGTCCGGCGCGCTGGGCCCGCCCATCCGCGTCGGCACCCAGCCGGGGTCCACGGCGTTGCTCAGCACTCCGGGGCGCAGCCGGGCCACCGCCGTCGCCAGCGTCGTCACGAAGAGCTTGCTGTCGGCGTACGACCCGGGGCTCCCGCCCCGCCAGTCGGCCCCGTCCAGCGACGACGGATCCCCGCCGAGATGCGAGCCGCTGCTCAGGTACACCAGCCGGCGCGGCCCGCGCAGCAGGGCGGTCAGGAGATAGGGCGCGACGATGTTGACGGGCATGACCGCCCGTCCGCTCCACACCCCGGCATTGTGGATGACGGCGTCGAGCGGCGGCGATCCGTCCAGCTCCTCGGCGACCCGCCGCACGGCGTCACGGTCCGCGAAGTCGCCCACCACGATCCGCGCCCCGCGGTCGGCGAACGGGCCGAGCGCCGCCGCCCGCTCCTGGTTCCGCGCGTGCACCACGACGTCGTGCCCCGCGGCCAGCAACGCCTGAGCCGCGGCCCGCCCCAGCCCGTCCGCGGACCCGGTCACCAGGATCCGGTTCCGTGCTCCTCGCATGAGACTGCCTCCTTCCGCCGGATCCGCGCCCCGCGAGGAGACGCGCACCGGATCACACGGCTGTTGAGCCCGGGCACCCGACGTGGCCGTCGAAGGCCGGCCCTCAGTAGCCGACGCGGAAGGTCGCGTCCTGCCGGTCGGTCGTCGTGGAGACCGGGTCGATGCGCAGTGTGCTCGCCCTGCCGCGGACGCACGGCACCGTGAGGGCCCGACCGCCCGCTACCTGCCCCGCACGGCTGTCACGGGCTGGGAGGGGACTGGATCCGCATGCCGGGGCGGCGGCGGTGGACCGTCACGTACGTCAGACCGCCCTCGCCCGCGGTCACGTTGCGGACGCTGCCGTGCGGCAGCCAGACGAGGCTGCCGGGCTCCACCGGGTGCGGGCCGTCCGCGGCACCGAGCGTGCCGTCACCGGCGACGACGAGCAGCAGGACGTCCAGGTCCGGTTCGGCGTGGGTGTCGATGGTTCCCCGGGGCGGGACGCGGATGAGGTTGGCGTCCAGCTGCCGGCCTGGCTCGGCCAGGCGCCACAGGGCGCCGGCCGATCCCGGGGCGGTCGCGGCGAGCGACTCGGTGTTGCCCAGGATCCGCGGAACGGGAGCATCGGCCGCGCCGGGGAACCCCTCCGGGTCAGTCATGGATCGTGCCACCGTCCGATTCGGGCCTGCTCCGGGCCGGTTCACCTGTCCGGGAGGCGATCCGCACCGCCCGGGGGCGGATGCCCCGAGGAATCTAGCACCGCCCCGGCCCGGGGCCCCGGTCACTCCTCGTCGGACGTGGTGGGGCGCGTCCGCCCGGGCTCCGGTGCCTCGCCCCGCTGCGCGCGGGCGTGCAGCACGTCCCCGATGAACAGGTCGTACACCAGCACGCCGATCACACCGCCCACGAGGGGCCCGACGATCGGGATCCACCAGTAGTCGCTGAACGCCCCGGCCAGGCTGCCCGGAAACGCGAGGTCCTCCCATCCCGCCATCCAGGTGAACAGCCGCGGGCCGAAGTCGCGGGCCGGGTTGATGGCGTACCCGGCGTTCGCCCCGAAGGACATGCCGATGGCCGCCACGACGAAGCCGATCACCAACGGGCCGAGGTTGGCCTTCACGGCCGTGTTGCGCAGGTCGATGATCGCCACCACCAGCATGACCAGGAACGCGGTGCCGACGATCTGGTCGACCAGCGGACCCCACACACCGCCGTTGAAGTACGGCGCCGGGAACGTGGCGAAGATGGAGAACGACGCGAGGGTGTGCCCGTTCGTCTTGGGCCCCTGCATGGCGTCGTCGAAGGCGTTGATGGCGTCGTGGTACACGGCGTAGACCAGTGCGGCCCCGGCCAGGGCCCCGAGCACCTGGGACACCCAGTAGGGCACGACCTTGGCCCAGGGGAACCTGCGGCGCACGGCGAAGGCCAGGGTGACCGCCGGGTTGATGTGCGCTCCGCTGACGCCGCCGGCCACGTAGATGCCGAGGATCACGGCCATGGCCCAGCCCCAGGTGATCAGCAGCCAGTCCCCGGCGCCGAGGAAGAAGACGGTGGGTCCCTCGGTGCGCCCCGAACCGGGCAGTGCCGCCACCGCCATCGCCACCACACCGCAGCCGAAGGCGATGAGGACGAACGTCCCGAGGAACTCCGCCAGGCACTCGCCCGCCAGACCCGCGCGACGCCTGAGCCGTGAGGGTTTCACCAGAGGCCTGATCTCCACTGCCATGTGATCTCTCCAGGGGTCGCCGCGATCCCGGCTGACGCGCGGTAGTCATGTCGTAACCCGGCGCAAGGGTCACGGCAACCGCGGGAGACCCGCTGCCGGCTCACTCACCGGGCCCGCCGGACGAACCGGCGCCGGTGCGCGGCGACAGCGATCCTCACCGGCCGCCGGGCGTCCCGTCCGCTGCGGCCACGTCCTCGTCGGCCTCGCCTGTGCCCAGCCGGACGCAGCATTCCCCCGGTTCCGGCGCCAGCACCGCGCGGACGCCGTTGACGTCGAGGCCGCCGAGGTAGCCGCTGAGGAACGCGTGGTTCATGCCGCACACCAGGTCCGGAGCCTTCGTGGCCAGTGGATGGAAGGGGCAGTTGCGCAACCGGGGCCTGGTCGGGGTCACCCGTTCGGGTTCGTAGCCGTACTGGTCCAGCAGGCGCTCGCAGGCGGTCAGTCCGCGCTCGGGGCCCAGCCGGCCCGGGCGGGTCTCGTGGCGTGCGGCCTCGCCCACCTGCCGGCCCGCGCTCCCGCGCGGCGCGCATCGCCGCCTGCGTGGCGTTCTCGCCGGCCCGCTCGGTGCGTACCGCGTTCGCGGCACACCCGGCCGGATGGCCCGCGAGCACTCCTGCATGACGCTGCGCGGCGTGCAGGCCACCGGCTCCGACACCCTGACCTCCACCCTGCTCGGCCTCCTTCGCTCCGACGCCCGCTCGCGCAGCAACTTCCTCGCCCTGACACACGTGACCTCCTGGCGGCGGCGCGGCGCCCGGCTCCGCCGGGGCCGGGGGTCACGGCCGGGCGAGACGCGTGACCTGGTCGTGCAGGCGCTGTACGTGGTCCTCGGACTCGGGCTTCATCAGGACGCTGCGCAGGATGCGGGCGCCGTCGGCGTCGGCGGTGACCTCCGGGTGACGTGCGGTGAAGGCGTCGCGGTCGGCCTTGAGGGTGCTCAGGAACACGGGATCGGTTCCCGCCATGCCGTCGGCCAGGACGCGTGCGGACGCCGCGTCGACACCGCTGAGGGTCGCGGGCTCCACCGAGGGGAAGTAGCCGACGATGTCCAGCTCGGGTTGCTGGTACAGCTCCAGAGCGTCGGAGGCGGTGATCAGGTCCGCCCAGCGCAGGGCGGCCCGGCGGCCGGCGCCGAGGACGCGGCCGAGTCCGTCGGGGGTGGGCGGGAGGACCTGGAAGGTGAGCCACAGGGCGGCGGCCGATGCGCCGGCGCGGGAGCATTCCAGGCTGATCTCGCCGAGGTGCAGCTCGCTGGAGGTGAAGTAGGTGTAGGGCGAGTCGTGCAGGTAGAACCGGCCCACCTCGGGGTCGCGGAAGAGGACGGCACCGCAGCCGTAGGGCTGGAGTCCGTGCTTGTGCGGATCGACGACGATCGAGTCGCACCGGGCGATCGCCCGCCAGGGCTCCGCGGGGAGTCCTTCCGGGCCGTCGGCGCCGGCGAGCAGGGTGAAGAACCCGCCGTAGGCCGCGTCGACATGGAGCCGGACCCCGTAGCGGTCCCGGAGGGCGAGGGCGGAGTGGACCGGGTCGACGGCTCCGAGGCCCGTGCTGCCCGCGGTGAGCACGACCGTGCCCACTTCGCCCGTGCGCAGGATGTCTTCGAGCGCGTCGATGCTGATCCGGCCGCGGTCGTCGGTCGGTACGGGGTACCCCTTCATGCCCAGGACGTGGCACATGCGGCCGTGGGTGTAGTGCGCGTCGGCGCTGTAGGCGATGCCGCGGCCGGGGTGGAGCTCGCGGGCTACGAAGAGGGCTTCGAGATTGGCGATCGTGCCGCTGGTGGTGAGGTGGCCGAGGTGGGTGTCGTAGCCGAACATCGCGGCCAGCTGGGCGACGGCCTCGCGTTCCATGCGGGCGGTGGCCGGGCCGCCGTCCAGGGCGTGGTTGTTGGGGTTGATCAGCATCGTCGTGAGGTAGCCGACGACCGCCGCCGGGTGCGGGGGCTTGAGCATCTGCCCCGCGTAGCGCGGATGGAAGAAGGGGTAGTTCTCCTTCAGTCTCCCGGTGAGTTCCCCGAAGGCGACGGCGAAGCGGTCGTCGTCGACGAGGAGGGACGGGTGCTGCTCGTAGGGGCCGAAGGTATCGGCCCACTGCTGTATCGCGTCGTTGGCCCGGCCGAGCCAGTGCTGCACGTCCACTGATCTCCCTCTCTGCCGACGTGGTGGGTGATGGGTGTCCCACCATAGAGAATCATTGACTGGTCAGCAATTGACTGTTCAGCAATTGAGACGGCAGTAGGTGACTGTGCAGTAGATGAGGAAGCAGTAGGTGAGGAGGCGGTGAGTGAGGAGGCAGTAAAGTCGGCCCGGTGAACCCCGCGAACCGAGAGAACGACGAGGCGGCCCGCGCCGCCGGCAGCAGCCTCGTGCAGGACTTCGGGCTGCTGATCAAGGCCGCCACCCGCCTGGAACAGCGGATCGACACGGCCCTGCGCAGGGAGTGCGAGGTCAGCCACACGATGTTCGAGGTCCTCATCCGGCTGTGCCGCCGCCCGGACGAAGAGATCTCGCAGCGCCGGCTCGCCGACGACCTCACCCTCACCAGCAGCGGCATCACCCGCCTGATCGACCGCATGGAGGGAGCCGGTCTGGTGCGGCGCGGCCCGGCTCCCCAGGACCGCCGAAGCGTCCTGGTCGAGGCGACCGATCACGGTCGGGCGGTGTTCCTGCGGGCATCCGCCGTCCACGCGCAGGTCGTCGAGCGGTACTTCGTGGCGCCGGTGGCCCGCGCCGACTACGCACGACTGACCCACGCGCTGGGCGAGATCGACAAGGCGCTGCGCGACAGCTGACAGCGCCGGAGGCGCCCCGGGTCAGGGTGTGTAGACCGAGGGCCGGGGCGCCGTCGGCATGGCGCCGCCGATGAAGAAGCTCGGGTGCGGGGGCTGGTTGTAGGCGGTGTTCTGCCAGGCGAGCGCCGTGCGGTACTGGGCGTCGTGGAGCAGGGTGGTGATCTTCGTGCTGGTCTGGTGCGGCGTGGAGTGGATCCGCAGTGCCTTGTTGTCACTCGTGCGCCAGATCACCTCTTCGCGCCAGTCGCCCAGGATGTCGCCGGACAGGACCGGCGTGGACTTGGTGCCGTTGTTGGAAGCGACGCCGGAGCCGGTGAGCAGCCGGGTGTCGCCGGACGTGCCGTACTTGTCGATGCGGGTGCCGTCGAGGAGCTCGCGGACGGGGTCACCGTCCCACCAGGACAGGAAGTTGACGCTGGAGGGCTCCCGGCCCAGGGAGGCGCCGGTGGCCGAGCGCAGGGTGGTGTCGGCGGCGGACCACGCCTCCGCGCCCGCGCTGCCGGCGTAGACGTCGGCGGCGACGCCCCGGCCGTTGTCGGAGCCCGACGCGGTCTGCCACAGGATCTGGCCGGTCCGGGCGTCGGCCATCCAGGAACCGGGCTTGCTCGCGTCCTCGGAGACCTTGAAGTACTCAAGGCCGGCGCGGCCGGGGTCGAGGTCGCCGACGTGGCCGGCGTCGCCGTGGCCGAGCCGGGTGGTCCACAGCCCGCTGCCGGTGTCGTCCACGGTCATCGCGCCGTAGACGATCTCGTCCCTGCCGTCGGCGTCGACATCGGCGATGGACAGACTGTGGTTGCCCTGGCCGTCGTAGCCCTTGCCGCTGTTGGTGGAGGAGGTGGTGTCGAAGGTCCAGCGGCGGGTGAACGCGCCGCCCCGCCAGTCCCAGGCGGCTATCACCGTGCGGGTGTAATAGCCGCGCGCCATGATCAGGGAGGGGCGGGCGCCGTCGAGGTAGGCGGTGCCGGCGAGGAAGCGGTCGACGCGGTTGCCGTAGTTGTCGCCCCAGGAGGAGACGGTGCCGCGGCCCGGGACGTAGTCGACGCTCTGCATCGCCTTGCCCGTCAGGCCATTGAACATCGTCAGGTACTCGGGCCCGGACAGGACGTAGCCGCTGGAGTTGCGGTGGTCGGCCGAGGAGCTGCCGATGACCGCGCCCGTGCCGTCACGGGTGCCGTCGGCGGTCTTCATGGCGACTTCGGCCTTGCCGTCGCCGTCGTAGTCGTAGACCTGGAACTGCGTGTAGTGGGCGCCGGAGCGGATGTTGCGGCCCAGGTCGATGCGCCACAGCCGGGTGCCGTCGAGCTTGAGGCCGTCGACGACGGTGTTGCCGGTGTAGCCGGACTGGGAGTTGTCCTTGGCGTTGGTGGGCTGCCACTTGAGGACCAGATCCAGGACGCCGTCGCCGTCGAGGTCGCCGACGGAGGCGTCGTTGGCCTCGTAGGTGTAGGCCGAGTTGCCCGGGGCGGTACCGCCCGCGGGCGGGGAGATCGGCACGTCCTTGTAGCCCGAGCGGAACTGGACCGCGGGCGCGGACGCGGCCTGCTCGGAGCCGTTGACCACGGCGCGGACCGTGTAGTCCGCCGAGGCCGCGCCGCCCGCGTCGAAGTAGTTCGTCGAGGCGGTGACGGGGGAGGAGTTGAGTCTCGTGCCGCCGCGGTAGACGTTGAACGACACGTTGTCGGGGTCGGTCGCCAGCCACCGCCACGCCACCAGGTTTCCGCTGCCGGTGTGCACGCTGGTCAGTCCGCGGTCGAGCTTCTCGACCTGCCGGGCGGTCGCGGCGTTCGCGCTCTGCGGCAGCGCGACGAGCGCGGAGACGGCCAGGGCTGCGGCGGAGACGCAGCCGATGAAGCGGGCGCCCGGGCGGAAGGACGTTCGCCGGGGGCGTGGCGCGGTGCGGGGGCGCCGGTACGGATCGGTCACGGTGGCCTCCGGGGCGTGGGGGGTATGGGAACGCTCCCATGGGGTGGGAGCGTAAGAATGAGCTGATGCCTCGTCAAGGATTCTGTCCAGTCTGCTGTTCGGCCCTGTGCGGGTCCGTGGCTTTCCCGGTGTCCGGGAACCGACGGTCGTCGACGCGTGACGGCCCCGGCCCCTGGGAGGGCTCAGCCGGCCGGTGAGGAAGGCGCGCAGACGGTCCGGATCCTGCACGGTGACGTGCGGGAGGAAGTCGTCGAACAGGGCACGCCTGACCAGGAGTTCTCCCGCGCCCTGGGCGGCGTGTGCGTCGAGAAGGCGCCGGTCTCGCCCCCCGGCGGGGTATCGTCCCGGCCGGCCGGATCCGCCGCCGGGCTCCGCTTCACCTGGGCCGACACCTCGCTGCTCGCGCAGCCCGGCGGCCGGTGAGAGGCAGCGACGGCATGGAGGAGCGCGCCTCGACTCCTGGCAGGGCGGCGGCCGTCAGCCCCTGCGGACGGCCGCTCGCCGAGCATCACACCCGGTTGCCGCGCGACGGCTTGCCCGCGCGCGACCGCGGCGGTCCCAGCCGCGCGGAGGGCGTCAACAGCGTGTACGACACGAGCGGAAGGGCGGACATGACCGAATCCACCAGAAGAGCCGAGCTGTTCGGCGGCGCCGGCAGCGGACCACGGTTCACCGGCCCGACGACCGGCGACGAACGGCGGATGCTCGTCGACGTACTGAAGGCCCAGCGGGCCACGCTCCGGCTCAAGTGCTCCGGCCTGGGGCCGGAGTTGGCCCTGCGGTCCGTGGCACCGTCGACGCTCTCCCTGCTCGGTCTGGTCCGTCACCTAGCCGACGTGGAACGCCGCTGGTTCCGGCGGGTCCTGGCCGGACAGGACGCGCCGCCCCTCTTCTCGTCGGCCGCCGACCCCGACGAGGACTTCCACGGGGCAAGTGAGAACCCCACGGGCGTCGCCGCGGCCTGGGAGGCGTGGCGGACCGAGGTGGCCTTCGCCGAACGGTTCGTCACCGAGGCCCCCGATCTCGACGTCGAGGGCGACGACTCCTGGCGCGGAAGGGTCTCGCTGCGCTGGGTACTCATCCACATGATCGAGGAGTACGCCCGTCACAACGGCCACGCCGACCTGCTCCGCGAGCGCATCGACGGAGCGATCGGCCTGTGATGCCGGGAACCGGCCCTCGACGATGCCGGGAACCGGCCCTCGACCGAACTCGCCCCGCCCACCGACCTACGCGGTCACCGCACTAGCATGGCCGACGGCATCCGTACGCCGCCGGCCTCCGGTCCGGCCGGCACCGACCGAGGGCAGGGAAGGCGCACCACGATGACGGGGCTCAGCGACGCCGACGCACTCGACGACCCGGTGGGCCAGTCCCTCCGCGGGCACCACGCACATCTCGCCCGCCGGCTCGGTGACACCGCCACCTACCTGCCCGGGGTCGCGACCTTCTCCGCGGTGCCCGCCGAGCCGGACGCGGCAGCATGGGCCGACCTGGCCAAGCTGCTGGGTCCGGGCGAGTTCGCCGACATGTTCAGCTGCCCGGCGATTCCGCCGCCGCACTGGGAGCCGGTCTTCGTCCTGGAAGGCCGGCAGATGGTCTGGGTCGGCCACGACGGCCCGGATCCGTCCGGTGCCGGGGTCGACTCCGGCATCGTCGAACTCGGCGCGGAGAGCGTGCCCGAGATGCTGGACCTCGTCGAGCGGACCCGGCCGGGGCCGTTCTGGCCCCGCACGCACGAACTCGGCACCTACCTCGGCATCCGCGACGGCGGCACGCTGGTGGCGATGGTGGGGGAGCGGCTGAGGCCTCCGGGATGGACCGAGATCAGCGCCGTCTGCACCGCCCCCGAGGCGCGCGGCCGGGGCCACGCCGTCCGTTTGCTGCGCGCCCTCGTGGCACGTGTCGTGGCGCGCGGCGAACGTCCCTTCCTGCACGTGGCCGAGGAGAACAGCGGCGCGCTCGCGCTGTATGCACGGCTCGGCTTCGAGACGCGCAAGCGCGTGACGTTCCGCGGTTTCCGTACGCCCTGAGGCACGGGACCGGCGGGCACGGCGCTCCGCCGTGGGGAGGGGCGGGTGCAGCAGCGGCAGGTGACGGCGTGCCTCACCAGGCCGCGTCCTCCCACTGGTCCAGCAGGGCGTCGGCCGACAATTCCTCGGGCTCGACCTCCGGACTCCGGGTGGACTGTTCGGTCCAGATCACCTTGCCGCGGGCCATGTAGCGCGTTCCCCACCGCCGGGCGAACCGGGCGACGAGGAACAGCCCCCGCCCGCCCTCGTCGGTGATCGCGGCCCTGCGCAGGTGGGGTGAGGTACTGCTGCCGTCGGCGACTTCGCAGATGAGGCTGTCGCCGTCGCGCAGCACCCGCAGCCGGATCGGTCCGATGCCGTAGCGGATGGCGTTGGTGACCAGCTCGCTGACGATCAACTCGGTCGTGAAGGCCAGCTCCTCCAGTCCCCAGATCCTGAGCCGCCCGGTGACGTCCGCCCTGATGCCCGCCACGACCGCCGGATCGCCGGGCACCTCCCACTCGGCCACCCGGGAGGGATCCAGCAGCCGGGTGCGGGCGACGAGCAGGGCGATGTCGTCGCTCGACCGGGCGGGAAGCAGCGCGTCGAGGACGTCCTCGCAGGTCTCCTCCGGAGTGCGGCGAGCGCCGGCCAGAGCGTGCCGCAAGGCCTCCAGGCCGGTGTCGATGCCCCGCTCCCGGTCCTCGACCAGGCCGTCCGTGTAGAAGACCAGCCGGGAGCCCTCGGGGAGAGTGACCTCGGCGGTCTCGAAGGGTTCGGCGCCGCCCAGACCGAGCGGCGGTGAACCGGGCACCCGCAGGTACTCCACGGTGCCGTCGGGGTGCACCAGGGCCGGCTCCGGATGCCCGGACCGGGACAGGCAGCACTTCCCGGACGCCGGATCGTAGACGGCGTAGAGACAGGTGGCGCCCGCGACGCCCTCGCGGTCCCGCTCCCCGTGCTCGTCGTTCTCGTCGCTGTCGATCCGCGCGACCAGCTCGTCCAGGTGCCCGAGGAGCTCGTCCGGCGGCAGGTCGAGGGCGGAGAAGTTGTGCACCGCGGTGCGCAGCCGGCCCATCGTGGCCGCGGCGTGCAGGCCGTGCCCCACGACGTCGCCCACCACCAGGGCGACCCGGGCCCCGGGCAGCGGGATCACGTCGAACCAGTCGCCGCCCACGCCCTCCAGCGCGGGCAGGTAGCGGTGGGCGACCTCGACGGCCGAGTGGTCGGGCAGGGAGCCCGGCAGCAGGCTGCGCTGGAGTGACTCGGCCAGGGTGTGCTCGCGGGTGTAGCGGCGGGCGTTGTCGACGGCGACCGCGGCCCGGGCGGCCAGTTCCTCGGCGAAGGCCAGATCCTCCCTGCCGAAGGGAGCGCCCTCGGAGCGCCAGAAGCTCGCCATGCCCAGCACCACACCGCGGGCCTGGAGCGGCACCGTGATCAGGGAGTGGAAACCGAGGTCCAGCACGCGCCGCGCGCGAACGGGGTCCTGGGCGCTCATCCAGCCATCCGGAGCGGTCAGGTCGACGTCCAGGACCGCACGGCCGCGCTCGGCACCGACGGCCGCCGGCGACGAGGGGACGAAGCGGATCAGCTCACCCACCGGATAGAGGGACCGGGCGCCGTCCACGCCGTGCACCGCCACCCGGCGCATCTGCGGACCGGGCCCGGCCGACACCGCACCGCGCAGGATCGGATCCAGCAGGTCGACCGTGGCGGTGTCGGCGAACCGGGGGACCGCCACCTCGGCCAGCTCCTGCGCGGTACGCACGACGTCCAGCGTCGTTCCGATCCGCACCCCCGCCTCGTACAGCAGCCCCAGCCGCTCCCGGGCCACCTCCGCCCGGCCGGCCAGCGCCCGCAGCTCCGTCGTGTCGCGCAGGGTCGCCACGCTGCCCGCCGTGCGGTCGTCCGGGTCGACCGGCCGCACGTTGACCGCCAGCAGCCGGTCACCGGCCAGGTGCACCAGGTCGGTGGCCGGCCGGCCCGAACCCAGCAGCTCGGCGGTGCCCGCCTCCAGACCGAGATCCGTCACCCGGCGCTCCTCGGCATCCGCGGGCAGGTCCAGCAGCCGCCGCGCCTCGTCGTTCGCGAGCAGGAGCCGGCCGTCGCTCCCGATGATCAGCACGCCCTCCCGCACCGCGTGCAGCACCGCGTCGTGATGCTCGTACATGCGCGTCATCTCGGACGGATCCAGGCCGCGGGTCTGCCGCCGCAACCGCCACGAGACCAGTGCGGTGCCGCCCGCGGCCACCGCCAGCGCGGCTCCGGCGAACCCCAGCAGCTGCGGCAGCTGATCCTGCACCACGTCGTCCACGCTGGCCACGGTGACCCCGACCGACACGAAGCCGACGATGGTGATCCCGTTGGTGTCGTAGACCGGAACCGTCGTGTCCACGGCCAGACCGAGGCTTCCCTCGAAGGTCTTGGTGAAGGGCCGGTCGGCGGCGCCGCCCTCGCGTACGGCGTAGATGTGCTTGCCGATCAGTTTCGGATCGGGGTGGGTCCAGCGGAAGCCCTGGGGGTCGAAGGTCACCACGTAGTCGACGCCCGTGTTCTTCCGGGCGTCCTCCGCGCGCGGCTGGAGCAGTTCGGTGGGGTCGCCGGACTTCATGGCGTCCAGGGTTCCCGGGGCCCGCGCGAACGATTGTGCGACGCCCCTCGAGAGCTGACGCGCCTCCTGCGTGCTCGACTCCCGCGCCTGCACGACGAGGGCTCCTCCGGCGGCGGCGGCGAACAGCACCATGATCACCGATTGCAGCAGGAACACCTGGCCGGCGACGCTGCGCACCCTCGGCAGAGTCCGCCATCGCGCTCCCGGAGACCGGGCGCCGGACTCCTGTCGCGCGTCGTGCCGCCCCGGCCGCCGTGAGGCCGACCGGGTACGCCCCCCGCTGCGCGGGGAGAAGCGGAAGGCCGAGAATCGACCGGGGTGCCGGGGCATACCGACTCTTTACCATGCACGTTCATATTCAGCCATATGGCTGCATTCAGTCGGTCACGTGCGAGCCCACTCCTGCCAGCGCCTGGTCACGGCCTCACGGTTCTCCAGCCACCAGTCGATGTCCAGATCGAAGCCCGACAGCAAATGGCCGGGAGTACTCGCCAGATGCACCGCGGTGGACTCGGTGAGATAGCCGTAGGCCGCGGGCACTACGGGGCCGTCGGGGTAGATCCGGGCCATGTGGGCCTGCACCTCGGGCCGCAGCGCGAAATCGATCAGCCGGTAGGCGGCGTCCGGGTTCGCAGAGCCCTTGGGAATGCCGAAGCCGTTGCTCTGCCTGCGGGCGCCGTTCCACTCGTAGGCGAGGGGAGCTCCGCGCCCGAGCAGGCCCCGGAGCCGGCCCGCCCAGGTGCTGCATGCCACGACACTGCCGCGGGACAGCAGCTCACCGGGCTCCGCGCCGTACTCCCAGAACGTCCGCACGGAACCCCTGATCTCGTCCATGACCTTGAACGCGCGGTCCACGTCGAGGGGGTAGAGCCGGTCGAGCGGGACACCGTCCGCCAGCAGCGCGAACTCCAGTTCCGGATAGTCCACCTCGCCCTGCAGCGCGCGGCTGCCCGGGAAGCGCCGGAGGTTCCAGAAGCCCGTCCACGAATCGGGCCTCCTCCCGCCGAACACGTCGGTGCGGTAGGCGAGGACGCTGGCCCAGTAGCTCTTGCCCACGCCGTTGGGGGTGAGCAGCGACTGGGCGATGCCGGCGTTCCTGGTGTTCTTCAGCCGGCCGTAGTCCAGCGGCTCGGAGGCGCCCTCGTGCTCGAAGAGCACCAGATTGGACATGTCGATGTCCATGACGTCGAACCGCGGACGGCCCTCCTCGATCTGGGCGAGCATCTGCTCGTGCCCGAAGTCCACGACGTCGATCCGGATGCCGGTTTCCCTGGTGAACGGGTCGTAGACGGCCTTCCGGTTCGCCTCGCCGTAGGAACCGCCGAAGTTCCGCACGACGAGCACTCTGCTGCTCTCGGCGGCACTCCGCCCGGCGCGGGCCTCACACCCCGTGAGCGATGCCGCGGCCGCGCCGGCGGCGAGCCCTCCGATCCCGGCCAGGAAGGCTCTGCGGTCGAGTGCGACGTCTCCCACCGGCTGCCTCCTGCCCTATGGATGATCCGTGACGGAGGGTGTCTCCCGGTCGGCCTGCTTCCGCGTGCATCTTTGGTCTGTGTTTACCAGGAAAAGTACCTTCTTCACAGAGTCTGGGGGGCGGGATCCCGGGCGGCCGTCTGTGCCCCGCACGGCCACCGCACCCTCCCCGGCGGGCCCCCTCAGCGGCGCAGCTCCACCGAGAGGTGTGAGGACAGCGAGCGGAGGAAGTCGGCCGCGTCGAAGATCTCGCCGGCGGAGACGACACCGGCCGTCCGGGTCCGCCCGGTGAGGATGCGGTGCACCGCCTCGACCGCGAGCGGCGCCGTGACCGCGTAGATGTCCCGCCCCCTCGCCACCGCACGCCGTTCGGCGCCGCCCGAGCGCACGACGACGTCGACGAGGAAGGTCTGTGCGGACCGCCCGTGCTCGTCGACCGCGGTCGGCGTGGGGGTGCCGGGGGCCGACACGTCCCGAGCGGCCTCGGCCGTCATGTGGGTGCGCACGTCGGGGACGGCCAGGTGGCTGGGGATGGTGACGACGTCGGCCATCGTGAACTCCCCGACGACCGCCCGGGAACCCACGGGCTCGGGGAAGGGCCACTGGAGCGTCGTCGCCTCGTCCCGGCGGTAGTCCAGCCGACCGTTCCGGTACACCACGCGCGCACCGCCGCGCCGCTCCCGGGAGACCGCGCCGGCGGCCCGTGTCCCGTCCGTGGGCTGCCAACCGCTCAGCGCGTACGCCACGTGCGCCTCGTCGGCCGCCGTCCAGTCGCCCATCGCCGCGGTGGCCAGCAGGTCACCGAGTCCGCCGAAGAAGGCCATCGCCGGGACGACCACCGCTCCCGCGGCGCGGACGCGGTCCGCGAAGTGCGCGAACGTGTCCGCGTTCGCCTCGATCTCGGCGGCCACATCGACATACGGGACGCCGGCGCGCAGGGCCGCCTCGATCACCGGAGCGGCCGTCGTGGCGAACGGCCCGGCACAGTTGACCACCGCCGCCGCCCCGGCCAGCGCGCGGTCGAGCGCGTCCGGATCGTCGACCGACGCCGGACGGACCTCCAGCCCGGGGTACGACACCGCCAGCGCCTTCAGTTTCCCCTCGTCGCGGCCCGAGAGGACCGGGACGAACCCGCGCCCCAGCAACTCCGCCACCATGAACCGCCCGGTGTGCCCGTACGCACCGAACACCGTCACCGTCTGACCCGGTCCCATGAGCTCTCCCCTGTGCTCGACTGATCAACAGTGGCCATCCTGCCCGGGATGATCACGCGACCGTGAGTGTCCGGAACGACACGCCCCATACAATTACGGACATGACCACTGTCGCGCTGGCCGCCACCGGCGGAATGCTGCACTTCGAACTGGCCCTGGCACACGAGGTGTTCGCCGCCGCCCCGGCCGGGGCGGCGGGCCCCTGGTACGACCTCACCGTCTGCGGCCCGGCCGCCGTGCACATCGGCCGGTTCCGGCTGGAACCCGACACCGGCCTCGAACGGCTGCGCCAGGCCGGCACCGTGATCGTCCCCGGCTGGGCCGACGTCGACGAGGACCCGCCCGCAGACCTGGTCGAGGCGGTGCGCGAGGCCCACGAGGCGGGCGCGCGGGTGGTCTCCCTGTGCACGGGCGCGTTCGTACTGGCCGCGGCAGGGCTTCTCGACGGGCTGCGCGCCACCACACACTGGGCGCACACCGATGAACTGGCCGCCCGTCACCCCCTGGTGGAGGTCGATCCGGACGTGTTGTACGTGGACAACGGCAGGGTGCTCACCTCCGCCGGCAAGGCCGCCGCGCTGGACCTGTGCCTGCACCTCGTCCGGCTCGATTTCGGATCGTCGGTCGCCAACGCCGTCGCCCGCCGCCTGGTCGTACCCCCGCACCGGGCGGGCGGCCAGGCCCAGTTCGTCACCGCCCCGGTGCCCGACCGGGACGACCACCCGCTCGCCGCCCTGCTGCCGTGGATCATCGAGCGGCTCGACCAGCCGCTGACCGTGGAGGACCTGGCCCGCCGGGCCGGAATGAGCTCTCGTCACCTGGGGCGGCACTTCCGAGCGGTGACCGGCACGACCCCTCTGCAGTGGTTGCTGACCCAGCGCATCCGGCATGCCCAGGAACTGCTGGAGAGGACCGACGACAGCGTCGACACCATCGCGGCGGCCACCGGCATGGGGACCGCCACGACGCTGCGCCGCCACTTCAACCGCACGGTCGGCGTGCCCCCGGACACCTACCGCAGGACGTTCCGCTCGCGGACGCGCTGATTCCGGAGGATCTACGCCCGGCCGCCGCCGTTCAGGACGGCGAACGCTCCCTGCGCGCGGGTGCCGTCCGGTGCCTTCCAGGAGCCTGCGACATGGCCGATCGCACCCTGCGGCGGCACGAACGGGCCGTCCGCAACGGGCCGCAGCGCCCGGTGCAAGCGGAGGACCGTCCCCTGCGGTGTGGTCAGCGCGGTGCCTTCCCGGTCGTCGGTGACGGTGAAGTCCGTGGCGAGGGGACCTCCAACGGCGGGGGAGACGACGACCTCCTCGGCGGGGGTGTCGCTGACGTTCTGGTCCTGGGCCTGCGCCCGCCCTTCGACCAGGGCCGTCAACCGGGCGACCAGTACGGGATCATGACAGCCGTCGTAGGCCCAGCGCTGTCCCAGCACTCCGTGCTCCATCGTGCCGACGAGGGCGTGCTCCGCCCCTTCGAGCGGGGCACCGCGATAGGCCAGAGGCACCAGGTACGCGACCGGCCGAGGGCCGGAGGCGTCGGTGACCACCATGAACTCGATCCCCACCTCGCCCTGCGGATCGTCGAGCCGGAAGCCCCCCGCCTTCGCCAACTCCGGTTCCTCCGTGCCGCAGTACCACGGACGGGACGGCAGCCAGGCGGTGAGCAGTTCCAGCTTGGTCGGCTTCAGGGTGGTGTGGTGGATGACGGCCATGCCGGGGTTCCCTTCCGATGCGTCGTACGGGCGATCACACTTTCGCATCCGCGCGGCGCGGTCAGGTCCCGAAGACGGCAGTTGGTGCGCGTAGGTTCGGACGACCGGACGCCATGAGGAGGGCAGGGAGATGACCCCATCGACGGGCAGGGCGGTGTGCGACATCACGATCTCGGCCGACGGCTACTCGGCCGGGCACGGACAGACGGAGGAGCGGCCGTTCGGGGACGACGGCGGCGACGGCTCGGGTGAACAGCTGCACGCCTGGATGTTCCGCACACCCCATGAGAACCGGGCCGAGATCGAACGGCTGAACACGGCCGGTGCGTTCATCATGGGACGCAACATGTTCGGGCCGGTGCGCGGCCCGTGGGACCGGCCCTGGAACGGCTGGTGGGGTGGCGATCCTCCGTTCCACGCGCCGGTGTTCGTGCTCACCCACCACCCGCGCGAGCCGCAGCCCATGGACGGTGGGACGACGTACCACTTCGTCACCGACGGCATCGCCTCGGCGCTGGCCCGGGCGCGCGAGGCGGCCGGGGACGGCGGCGTCACCGTGCTCGGCGGCGCGACCACCGTCAACCAGTACCTCGCCGCCGGCCTGATCGAGGAGCTGCGGCTGCACATCGCGCCCCTCACGCTGGGCGCCGGCACGCGGCTGTTCGAGGGCGTCCCGCCGCTGAGACTGGAGCAGGTGACCTCGCGGGCGGCGAGCGGGATCACGCACGTGACCTACCGCGTGCTGACCTGAACGTAGGGGAGCCCGGCGTCCGGCAGCCCGACATCCGGGAGCCCGGCGTTCGGGAGACCGGAGAAGATCACTCCCGACGGGGACGGAGCCTCGTTCAGCACCCACAGGCCGATCAGTGTGGCGAGCGCGAACACGACGGTGATGAGCACCGCGAGGACGAGCCGGCGACGGCGTTCACGTCGCAGCCATGTGCCGCGTGCCGTGCGGTAGGCGTCAGGGGCGGCCCGCACCCCGCCGGCGAGGGCGGCCAGCGCCTCGGTCAGCTCCCGCTCCGTGCGGTCCGGATCGGTGTGGTTCATCGCCGGGCCTCCATCGCCTGGGTCAGTGCGGCGAGACCGCGCGCCGTGTGTGTCTTCACCGAACCGGAGGAGATGCCCATCGCGGCCGCGATCTCACCCTCCTTCAGCCCGAGCCAGTGCCGCAGCACGAGCGCCTCGCGCTGCCGGGCCGGCAACTGCTGGAGCGCGTCGATGAGGACGCGCTGGTCGTCGCGGAGCAGCGCCGCGCTCTCGGCGGAGACGACGGTCTCCTCGGGCGGGCTCTCCGCGTGCTTGCGGGCGACCTGGAGGTGCCGGATCCGCATCCGGGTCAGATTGCACACCGTGGAGCGCAGATACGCCTCCGCCGCCTCGATGTCCCTCAGCCGCCGCCACTTCCGGTAGATCTGGTAGTACGCCTCGGCCACCACGTTCTCCGGGTCGTCCGCGCCCAGCAGCACGGCCAGGCGCAGCATCGACGCGTAGTGCAGCTCGAAGAGCCCCGCGAGTCCGGCCTCGCGCTCCCGTTCCGCCGGGTCGGCCGGCGCGGGCGTCAGCGCCTCGACGTCGGGCTCCGGCACCGGTATCGGGTGTCTGTGTCTCACTGGTGGTTCGCTCCCGTCTCCGGACGCCGCCTGACGGTCAGGCGGGACGGCAGGTCGGTCAGGTCGGCGCCGCGCGGGACGCCGAGACGTTCGAGTACGGCGGTGCCGGCCACCGCGACGATCAGGTTGAGCAGCAGGGCGGCGAGCCCGGCGTAGATCTCCAGCGGCCCGGAACCGAAACCCACGATGGACGAGAAACCTTCGCGGACGACCAGGTACGTCCCGGCCACCATGCCCGCCGCCCACCCGGCGAGCAGCGCCCGTGGATGCAACCGTCCCGTGAACAGGCCGACGGCGACGGCGGGGAAGATCTGCAGGATCCAGACCCCGCCGAGCAACTGGAGGTTGATCGCGTCCTGGTCGCGCAGCCCGAAGACGAACGCGACCGCCCCGGCCTTCGCGATGAGCGAGACGGCCTTGGCGATGCGGACCTGCCGTTTGGGCGTGGCCGTCGGATGCACGTACTCGACGTACACGTTGCGGACGAAGCTGGTGGCGGCCGCGATCGACATCACCGCCGCCGGGACCAGCGCCCCGACGGTGATCGCGCCGAACACCAGCCCGGCCAGCGGCCCCGGCATCAGCCGGTCGACGAGCATTGGCACGGCCGCCTCTGCCCCGCCCTCCGGCGCCCGCACCCCGGCCGCGAGCGCCGCGAAGCCGAGGACGCCGAAGAGCGCGAGCAGTCCCGTCCAGGCGGGCAGCGCCACCGAGACCTTGCGCAGGGTGCGCGGCCCGTCGGCGGCGAAACCCGCCGTCAGCACGTGCGGGTACATCAGCAGAGCGAGCGCCGAACCGAGCGCGAGCGTCGCGTAGGCCGGTTGCTGGGCCGGGGTCAGCACCAGCGCGTCGCCGCCGAGCCGCCGGGCCGCTCCGTCGAAGACGGCCCCCGGCCCGCCGAGCCGCTCCAGGACCAGCCAGGTGACCGCGGTGAGCGACACGAAGACGGCCATCGCCTTCAGTGCCGAGATGACGGTGGGTGCCCGCAGCCCGTGCCGGTACGTGGCCACGGCGAGTCCCGCGAACAGCGCCACCATCACCAGATCCCCGGCGGCACCGCGCGGGTACACCCCGCCGGCCGTCAGCACGGCCCGTATGCCCAGCAGCTGGAGCGCCAGGTAGGGCATGGTCGCGAGGATCCCGGTCAGCGCGACGACCAGGGCGAGCGGCGGCGACCCGTACCGCCCGCGGACGAAGTCGGCGACGGTGATGTAGCCGTGGGCGCGGGCCACCGTCCACAGACGGCCGAGCAGCACGAACGCGAGCGGGCAGAGGATCACGGTGTACGGCACGGCGAAGAAGGCCGCGGCGCCGTTGCCGTACGCGAGACCCGGCACGGCGGTGAAGGTGTACGCGGTGAAGATCGTGCCGCCCAGCAGGAACCAGGTCCACACCGGGCCCAGGCTGCGGTCGGCCAGCGCCCAGCCCTCCAGGGACGGCAGCCGGCCGCTGGGCCGCAGACGCCGTGCGGTGACGGCGAGCAGCGACGCTCCGCCGATCACGGCGAGGAACGTCGCGGTCATGGTGCCGTCGGCCATGGGTCACCGTCCTTGGTGTGCCTGATCCCTCGCGCAAGAGTTGCGCGGCGGCCCGGATCGGAGGACACGGAACCGGCGGGGAATCCTCTGGAATTTCGCTGTCAACCGGTTCCGGGGGGTGGGCAACTCTTGCACAGACCCACAGCGAGCGGGAGAGCCGCCGCTTCGCTGATCCCCGGGCACCTCGGATCGCGAGGTGTCCCGCACCGCCCTGGTGAGGAGCCGCCATGCCTGCGTCCACCCTGCCCGAATCCGGTCTGCCCGCGCCCGAAAAGTCGCGTATATCACTTCGATCCGCCCTGCTGTGGACCGGTGTCGCCCTGCTCGGCGCCGTCGCCTGGGGCGTCCTCGCGCTCGCCCGGGGCGAGGAGATCTCCGCGGTCTGGCTGGTGGTCGCCGCGCTCGGCTCGTACGCCATCGCCTACCGCTTCTACGCGCGGTTCATCGCCCGCCGGGTACTCCGGCCGGACGACCGCCGGGCCACGCCCGCCGAGCGTCTCGAGGACGGCGTCGACTTCCAGCCGACCGACCGCCGGGTGCTGCTCGGCCACCACTTCGCCGCGATCGCCGGCGCCGGGCCGCTGGTGGGACCGGTTCTCGCGGCCCAGATGGGCTATCTGCCGGGCACGCTGTGGATCGTCGCCGGGGTGATCTTCGCCGGGGCGGTTCAGGACATGGTGGTGCTGTTCCTGTCGATGCGCCGGGACGGCACGTCACTGGGCCAGATGGCCCGCGACGAGATCGGCCGGGCAGGCGGGGCGGCCGCCCTGGTCGCGGTGTTCGCCATCATGATCATTTTGCTCGGCGTGCTGGCGCTGGTCGTCGTGAACGCTCTGGCCCACTCCCCGTGGGGCACGTTCTCCGTCGCGATGACCATCCCCATCGCCCTCTTCATGGGCTTCTGGATGCACCGCGTCCGCCCCGGCAGGGTCGTCGAGACCAGCCTCATCGGCGTGGCGCTGCTGCTCCTGGCGATCGTCGGCGGCGGCTGGGTGCAGAACTCCTCCCTCGCCGACACCTTCACCCTCAGCCCCACCACCCTGGTCTTCTGCCTGATCGGCTACGGCTTCGTCGCCTCCGTGCTGCCGGTGTGGATGCTGCTGGCGCCGCGCGACTACCTCTCCACCTTCATGAAGATCGGCACGATCGCCCTGCTCGCGGTGGGCGTGATCGTGGCCGCGCCCGTGCTCCGGGCCGACGCGGTGAGCGACTTCGCGACGTCGGGAACGGGCCCGGTCTTCGCGGGGGCGCTGTTCCCCTTCCTCTTCATCACGATCGCCTGCGGCGCGCTGTCCGGCTTCCACGCCCTGGTCTCCTCCGGAACCACCCCGAAGCTGATCCAGAAGGAGTCCCAGGTCCGGCTGATCGGCTACGGGGCGATGCTGATGGAGTCGTTCGTCGCGATCATGGCGCTGATCGCCGCGGCGACACTGGAGCCGGGTCTGTACTACGCGATGAACGCCCCGGCGGGTCTGCTGGGCACGACCGCCGAGTCCGCGTCCCACGCGGTGGCGTCCCTCGGCTTCACCATCACCCCCGACCAGCTCACCCAGGCCGCGAAGGCCGTCGAGGAACACACACTGATCGCCCGCTCCGGCGGCGCCCCGACCCTCGCGGTCGGCATGTCGGAGATCTTCTCCGGAGTGTTCGGCGGGGCCGCCATGAAGGCCTTCTGGTACCACTTCGCGATCATGTTCGAGGCGCTGTTCATCCTGACCACGGTGGACGCCGGCACCCGCGTCGGCCGCTTCATGCTTCAGGACATGCTCGGCAACGTCTACAAGCCGCTCGGCCGCGTCAACTGGAAGCCCGGCATCTGGCTGTGCAGCGGCCTGGTCGTCGCCGCCTGGGGCTACTTCCTCTACACCGGCGCCACCGACCCGCTCGGCGGAATCAACCAGCTCTTCCCGCTCTTCGGCATCGCCAACCAGCTGCTCGCCGCCATCGCCCTCGCCGTCTGCACCACCGTCCTCGTCAAGTCCGGGCGGCTGCGGTGGGCCTGGGTCACCGGCGTTCCCCTCGCCTGGGTCACCGCGATCACCTTCACCGCCGGCTGGCAGAAGGTCTTCTCCGCCGACCCGAAGATCGGCTTCTTCGCCCAACGGGCCCACTACGCCGACGCCCTCGACGCCGGCCAGATCCTCGCCCCCGCCAAGACGACCGCCGACATGCACACCGTGGTCACCAACTCCACCGTCGACGGCGTCCTCATCGCGCTCTTCCTGCTCCTGGTCGCGGTGGTGATCGGCAACGCGGCGGTGGTCTGCGTGCGCGCGATACGGTCCAGCACGCCGCTGCCGACCACCGAGGCGCCGTACGTCGAGTCCCGCATCGACGCACCCGGCGACTCCGTCGAGCCCCTGGCCGGAGCCCGCTCGTGAGGATCCGGCACTGGGCGCGGGCGGTGCGCTGGTATCTGCGCGAGCTGACCGGGGAGGCCGAGTACGACCGCCACTGCGAGCGGCACCGGCGTCACCACCCGCTCGCCCCGGTGCCCACCCGCCGGGAGTACCAGGTGCTGCGCACCCGGCATCAGGAGGCCCGCACCCACAGCCGCTGCTGCTGAGCGGCTCCTGCGGCGCCCGGGAACGGGCGCCGCAGGAGGGCCGTACGGCTCACCTGCCCACGACACCGCGGAAGTCGCGGAGGGCGACGGAGATGAGCGGCCGGTGCCGGGCGAGGGCGGACAGCGGAGCGCCGGCCCCGGTCGTGACGCGGCTGCGGCCGAGGGCCGGCCGCCCGCTGATCCGCGCGGGTACGCGGCACTCCGTACCGTCGGGCCGTTGCTGGACCAGGTGGGAGCGGGCGGGCAGCCGGAAGGGCAGCCGCAGCACGTCCCGGTACGCGACGCGGACCGGCGGCATGCCTGCGGCCGTCAGCTCGCCCCGGCTGCCCCGGCCGTCCGAGCTGAGCGTGATCGCGCCCAGCTCCTTCGGGATGCCCCACAGGGCGCGTCCCCCGGCCCGGGACTGTTCGTCGTCGACCCAGGCCGCCACGGTGCTGCCGGCGAGGCGGCGTCCGTGGCGGACGGCCAGGGCGATGAGGACTTCGCGGTAGGCCCGCCGGGCCGGTAGTCCACCCAGAAGGTGAGCAGGGTGGCGCGGCAGCGTACGACCCACGGTCGGACCCCGCGCGGCAGGGGCCAGGGCGGCAGGTCGTCCCAAGGGACGCGCCACAGCGAGACGACCATGTCGCCTGTGAGGTGCCAGGGCGAAGGAGGAAAGGGCACGGCTGCTCGTTCCACGGCGTGATGACCGACTTCCTCGGCTCGGGTTCGTACGGCCGATTGTCCCACCGGAGACGGTCCGGACCCGCGGTGGATGTCCTGCGCGACGGGTGCGGCTCGTGCCGCCTGAGGTACGCGGCGGAGACCGGCCTGCCCGGGGGAGTGCAGCCGCCGCGCCCTCATGACGGTGCGAGCCGAAGCGCCCTGTCTCGGCGAGGTCACCACCGCGGCACGCCTCTCTTCGTCACCAACACGGGGGGCGCGGTTCTCGGAACGCGGTCTCGGGCGCGGCTGCGGGGATCGGCCATCCGGCCGAGGGAGAAGTGCGACAAGCCCTCACAGCCGGCCGATCGGCCGAGGCCGGCGCCGCTTCCGCCGGGAGATATTCGATGCCGCAACCCCGTCTCTCTCCCTGAGGAGTACCCCATGGAACGCAAGCCTGTCATCGTCACCGGCGTCGCGGTGGCAGCGGTGGCCGTAGGCGGCGGAGCCCTCACCTTCGCCATGAGCGGTACGGAGTCGACCACCGGGCTCGACAAGTCCACCACCGTGACCGTGGACGGCCACAAGGCGCTCAGCGGAACCGTCGTCGCCGGGCGCACCTCGTCGAAGTACAGTCCGCTGCCATGGATCGGTGGCGACACGTCCGTCGTGAAGTGCCCGGATCTCAAGGCGGTGGCCGGCGCGATGGTGACCTGCACCGCCAAGGACGGCGACGGCAAGGACCTCTCCATCCCCGTCACCGTCGTCGAGGCGGACGCCACCAGCGTCACCTGGAAGTTCGAGCGCGTCTAGCCTTGCGTGATCAGCGACCGGGGCACAGGCCGAGCCACCCCGGGGAGGGAGCTCCTGTCAGCCGTTCTCCGGCTCGGACCAGTCCGGTCTCGTAGGCGATGACGACGAGTTGGGCGCGGTCGCGGGCGCCGAGTTTGGCCATCGCCCGGTTGGTGTGGGTCTTGACGGTGACGGTGGCGACGAAGAGACGTTCGGCGATCTCGTCGTTGGACAAACCCGTGCCCACCAGGGTCAGCACCTCGCGTTCCCGCGGAGTCAGCGTCGCCAGCCTGCGTGGGTCGGCGAGGTCACCGGGGGAGGGCTGGGCGAGGACGCGGGCGATGAGTCCCCTGGTGGCCGCGGGGGAGAGCAACGCCTCACCGGCCGCGACCAGACGGACGGCGTCGAGCAGCTGCGCCGGTTCGACTCCCTTGCCCAGGAAGCCGCTCGCACCGGCCCGGAGGGCCTCGACGACGAGCTCGTCCTCCTCGAACGTGGTCAGGACGAGGACCCTGACCCCGGCCAGGTCCTCGTCCTGACCGATCCGCCGGGTGGCCTCGATGCCGTCGACCTCGGGCATCCGGATGTCCATGATCACGACGTCGGCGCGTCCGGAGCGTGCCAGCCGTACCGCTTCCCGGCCGTTGGAGGCCTCCCCGACGACCTCCATGTCCGGCTGCGCGTCGATGAGCAGTCGGAAGGTGCCCCGGAGCAGGGCCTGGTCGTCGGCGAGCAGAACGCGAATCGTCATGGACGGATCTTCCTCATGGTGTGTCAGACAGGTGTGGGGGCGAGCGAGAACGGCAGTTCGGCGATGACCCGGAAGCCCCCCTCGGGCCGCGGCCCGGCGGTCACGGTGCCGCCGATGGCGGTGGCCCGCTCGCGCATGCCGATCAGCCCATGGCCGGTGCCCGCCCCTTTGAGCGTGCCCGGACGTCCGTCGTCCGTGACGGTGACCCGCAGTGAGTCCACGCCGTAGTCCAGCACCACCGCGGCCCCGGTCGCGCAGGCGTGCTTGTGGGTGTTGGTGAGGGCCTCCTGGATGATGCGGCACGCGGTCAGCTCGGTGGCGGGCGCCAGCGGTGCGGGAGTACCGGTACGGGCCACCTGCACGGACAGCCCGCTCGCCTTGAACCCGCCGACGAGGGCGTCGAGATCGGCAAGCCGGGGGACCGGGGAACGCGAGCCGGGCGCGTCGTCGGGCTGACGCAGCAGACCGACGGTGGCGCGCAGTTCGTCCAGCGCGGCGCGGCTGTTGTCCTTGATGTGGGCCAGCGCCTCGTAGGCCTGTTCCGGGTTGGCGCGCATGAGGTGATGGGCCACCCCCGCCTGTGCGTTGACCAGGGTGATGTGGTGGGCGACCACGTCGTGCAGGTCACGCGCGATGCGCACGCGTTCCTCGGTGACCCGGCGCCGGGCCTCCTCCTCCTGCCGGCGTTCGGCGGTCTCAGCGCGTTCCCTGGCCGCAGCGAGGTTCTCGCGACGGCTGAGGACGGCGCGACCGAGCGCCGTGGCCGCGATCGCGAAGTCGAAACGCAGCAGGCTGGCTCCCCCCACCACGGACTCCATGTGGGTGGCGGCGTGCACACCCGTGATCGCCACGGCGGCAACGCCGCCGACGAGCCACGCGGTGCGCCGGCTGCCGAGGGTGGCGAGGGTGTACAGGGCGACCAGACTCGCGGCCGGGGTCGGCGCGATGTGCGGGGCGACGGTCATCAGCGTGAGGTCGCCCAGCACGGTGAACAGGGCGATGCCCAGGGGCCGGAGGCTGCGGAAGGCCAACGGCACGCACGACAGCGCCGTCCACGCCACCTCGTCCCAGCGCGGCTCGTGCCAGTCGGACGTACCGACGGCGGTGGCCGCCACGGCGATGACGATCAGGGGAATCGCGGGCAGCGCGTCTTTGATCCTGTCGTGACGAGCCAGCCACTGTCGCCACACCATGGGCTGTTCCATTCCCTCACTCTAGGCAGCGCCGGTCGGCGGAAGGCGGGGCCACCTCGCCTTCCGCCGACTTACGCCGCCGCGTCGGTCGTCGTCGTGCCGGTCAGCCGGCCAGGCCGGCGGTCTCCGGTTCACGCACCGCCCGCCGCGCCGGGGCCGGCTCGTCGGCGGGGCCTTCCACCGACACGTCGGGCAGTGCCCGGTCCAGCCGGCGGGGCAGCCACCAGTTCGACTTCCCGCACAGGTGCATGAGTGCGGGGACGACGATCATGCGGATCAGCAGGGCGTCCGCGGTGACCGCCACCGCGAGGCTGACGCCGAACTCGGAGATCACCCGCATCCCGCCGAACACGAAGGAGCCGAAGACGCAGACCATGATGGTGGCGGCGACGGCGATGACCTTGCCGGTCTCGGCCTGCCCGACGCGGACCGCGCGGTGGCTGTCCCCGGTGTGGGCCCACTCCTCACGCATCCGGCTGACCAGGAAGACCTGGTAGTCCATGGAGAGGCCGAACATGATGCCGACGACCAGGATCGGCACGAACGACTCGATCGGACCGGCGGCCCCGAGCCCCAGCAGTCCGGCGCCGAAGCCGTACTGGAAGACGACCACGATCGCGCCGAAGGCCACCCCGATGCTGAGGATGTTGAGCAGCGCGCCGACCGCGGGGATGAGCAGGCTGCGGAAGGCGATGGTCAGCAGCAGGAAGCCGAGTGCGGCGATCACCAGGACGAAGACGGGGAGCTTGCCCATCAGGACGGACGCGAAGTCGTCGTTGCTCGCGGTGACACCACCGACGTAGACCTTCATGGACGTGCCCTGCTCGGCCTGCGGGATCACGTCGTCCCGCAGGTGGTGGATCAGGTCGGACGTCGCCGCCGACTGCGGGGAGGTCGTCGGGACGACGGAGATCACCCCGACGCTCTGCCCGTCCTTCATGGGCGGGGCGTCGGCACTGGCGACACCGTCGACCTTCCCGAGGGTCGTGACCAGCTTCGCCTCGGCCGCCCTGTCGGCGGCGGTGGGGGCCTGCACGGCCAGGACGAGCGGGCCGTTGAAGCCGGGGCCGAACCCGTCGGCGATCATGTCGTACGCCTGACGGTTCGTCGAGGACGTGGGCAGGTTGCCGTCGTCGGACGCGCCCAGCCGCAGGGAGAGCGTCGGGAACGCGAGCGCGGTCAGCACGGCCAGGGCGACCAACCCCAGGGTCTTGGGCCGCGCCTGGACACGCTCGGCCCACCGGCCCCACAGCCCGGTGCGGTCCGAGGCGTGCGGCCACGACCGGTCGGCCACCTCGCGGCGTTCCCTGCGGCTGAGGACACGCGGACCGATCAGGCCGAGCATCGCAGGCAGGAGGGTGATGGCGGCCAGGACGGTGAGCACCACGGTGACGGCGGCGCCGATCGCCATGCCGTTGATGATGCCGACGTTCAGGGTGAGCATGCCGAGCAGCGCGACGACGACGGTGAGTCCGGCGAACACCACGGCCCGGCCGGAGGTGTTGAGGGACTTGGCGACCGACTCGGCCACGCTCATGCCGGCGAGGAGGTTGGTGCGGTGGCGGTTGACGATGAACAGGGCGTAGTCGATGCCCACGCCCAGGCCGATGAGCGAGCCGAGGGTCAGCGTGGTGTCGGAGAGCGTGATGACGTGGCTGAGCAGGATCACCGTGACGGCGGAGGCGCCGACGCCGACGACGGCCGTGATGATGGGCAGCGCCGCGACCCAGATGGCCCGGAAGACGAACAGCAGCACGATGAAGGCGAGGACGATGCCCATGGCGTCGGCGACGGCGTTCGGTTCGGGATTGACGGTGAACGCCTGCCCGTTGAAGGCGATGTGCAGGCTGTCCGGCCCCGGGTCGGCCGCGAGTGCCTTCACGTGGTCGATCTGGGCGTCCGAGACGTCCCGGTCGAACGCGACCGTCGCGTAGGCCGTCCGGCCGTCCTCGCTGATCTGCGCCTTGCCGGCGGGCGTGTAGGGGCTGGTCACCGCGGCGACGCCCGGCGCGTGGGCGATGTCCCTCAGTGTGCCGGTCATCGCCTTCTCGGCGGCGGGCTCGGTGACCCCGCCGCCCTCGACCTGCCAGACCACCCGGCCGCTCTTGCCCGCGGCGCTGTTGGACGCCTCCTGCAACAGGGCCGTCGCCCTGGCCGAGTCGGTGTCCTGTGAAGTCGGGCTGTTCCCGAAGGCGCTGCCGGCGGCGCCGACTCCCCCGCCGAGGGCGACCAGCAAGGCCACCCAGACCAGGACGACGGCGAGCCGGTGCCGATGGCACCAGCGGGCGAGAGAGGACATGGACGAGCCTTTCCAGGGGTACGGCACACAGCCGGGCCGACGATCACGGCCCACCCCTACGCTCGCAATTTCCGTGCCTCTCGTCGTTGGCCGATCGCAGACACTTCCGTCTACTGCGATCGCAGTAGACCGGGTGGCGCCGCCTTCGCCAGGGCGGCCCCGGCCCCGTCCGGCGAGCGGGTGGGCGGGGCCGCTCATGGCGCGGTCAGCGCTGGAAGGGCATCGTCCAGCAGTTGGACGTGGCCGGTTTGCCCTCCAGACGGTCGGTGAGCCAGGAGATCGCCGCTGTCTGGTCGGTGATGAGGGGGGCGAGGTGATTGGTGAGGAGCCTGTCGCCGAGGTCGGGCAGGTCGACGGCCGTGTATGTGACGGCACCGCCCTTGCGGCACCAGTCCACGGCCAGTCGGCGAGCCTGGGCGTGCGGAACGATGTCGTCCTGGATGCCGGTCGCCACCCGGACCGGACCGGCCGGCTTGAGCGTTCCGATGCGCTGCTCGTCCAGGACGGCCCGGGCGCTCGGCTCGGCGGCGATGATCTCGGCGACGGTCTTGCCGCTGGTCGTCCACGCGCTGCTCCGCGCGAAACCGTAGCGGATGACCGCTTCGCCGACGCACATGGTCGAGGTGTCGGCGAGGGCCTTGCGCCCCGCGTCGCTGAGGTTCGCCTCGGCGACGTCGCGCATGCCGGGGTAGGCCTGGGCGAAGCCGTTGATCGCCCAGCCCAGGGCAGCGGCCAGAGCGCTCCCGTCGATCCCCTTCATGACGGCGATCAGGTCGGCGGGCGGTGCCCCCGCGTAGGTGCCCGCCAGGTGGACGTCGGGCGCATAGGTGGGCTGGAGTTCGGCCGCGGCCGCACTGGCCCCGCCGCCCTCGCTGTACCCGTACAGGCCGACGCGGGAGCCGGAGGTGAGGGACGTGCCGGGCAGAGCGCGCGCCGCACGGACGGCGTCCAGCACGGCGTGCCCCTCGTCGAGGCGGTTGACGTAGGTGTGCAGTCGGTCGGTGGCGCCCAGCCCGACGTAGTCGGTGACGACGACGGCCGCTCCGGTGGCGAGGAGCCGGTAGATCGCAAGGTTGTCGTAGGCGATGGACAGGGTCTGCCCGTTGACGGTGAGGGGGTGCTGAAGGGCGAAGGAGGGTGCGCACTGGTCGCCTTGGCCCATGGTTCCCGAGGCCACCGCCACCAGAGGGCGGGGCCCCTCGCCCTTCCACGCCGCCGACGGCTCGATGTAGGCGCCGGTCACCGCGACGGCCCGGCCGTCGGAGTCGGTGGACTTGTACATCAGCCGGGTGGCGGTGCCCGGCAGGGGACGGCCGTCGAGGCCGGGCAGCGAGAGCCCCAGGGAGAGGGGCTCGTGCCGGATCAAGGCACCGTTGGCAGCGGGCAGTTGGGTGGGCGGGGTGTAGAAGTCCGGGATGTCGACTCCACGGGACACGACGGGTTCGGTGTCGGTCGTCGTGGCGTCGGCCGTGGTCGCACCCGCGCAGACGCAGGCCGCGGTGGCGAGCGCGGCGGCGGTCAGACGGGTGAAGGGGGAAGCCGGACGGCTTCGGTAACGGCTCACAGTGCACTCCTCGCGCTGCTGCGTTGCATGGTGCGCGAAAAACTAGCACTGGTAGTTACCGCTGGTAACGCGAGTGGTGGTTACGGTCCAGTAACCGTTTGCCGGAGCAAGTGTGGGCGTGGTGGAGGCGGTCTGCGTGAAGGACGTGCTCGCCGACCGGTTCGGCGGTCTGTCGGGGGGTGCCCTGCTGTCGGCGTCGGCGCACTGGACGGCTCCCTCGATCCGGAGGGCCATAACGGCAGGTCAAGTCGCCGGCCCGCATCCCGTCCCGAGTGCTGCGACGCTTCCTGCTCGCTTTCGTCCGACCTTGGTCATCTTCCGCTCGCTTCCTGCACATTCCTTTGGAAAATGCCAAAGCGTTCACCTGCACCGAGCACCGTGCGTAGTGTCGTGCTCACGTTCGCGGGAACGGCCGTGCAGGGGGAGGGGATTCGGCGTGCCCGGAATCGACGAGAGTCTGCTGGACGCCATGCGGCTGCAAGGTGCCCGAGGGGCTTCGGTGGTCGATTGGATCAGTGGTCTTGCGCTGGGAGCGGTCGGTGACGCACCCGGTGGCGACGTGGAGGCGACGGCTGCGGAAACCGCCGAACTCGCCCGCCTCGCCACCGAGAGCGGCGCCCTCGCCCTGACCGGCAAGGGCCCGGGCGGGCCGCCCGACGACGACTCGGGCGGGCCGTCCGGCGGAGCGTCCGGCAAGGAGCCCCCCGTACAGGACCTGATCATCACCAACGCCGACTCGTACCACCTGCTCAGGTTCGTCACCACGACCTTCGACAGCACGGTGTTCGTGCACCTGTGGCTCGACCGTGACGAAGGGAACCTGGCCCTGGCCCGCATCCGGCTGGCCGAGATGGCGGACCGGCTGGTGCTCGGATGACCCCGCCGACCGGGACCCTGCGCACCGGCGAACCCGCCTCGGCCCGACTCGGCACTCTCGCCGAGCAGGGCGCGACCGGCGCCCTGTCCACCGAGACGGGGATCGTCTACCTCGCGGCGGGACACGTCGTCCACGTCGAATCCGCCGTCACCCCCGACCTCGGCGACCTGCTCACCCACAGCGGCGCACTCGCCCCGGACGGCTGGTGGAAGGCGATCGACCAGGCCGGCCGCCGCTGCCGTGTCGGACGGCAACTGGTCGACAGCGGCCACCTCGCGGCAGGCGCGCTCGAACTGTGCCACCTGGGCGCCCTCTTCGACGCGGCGTACTTCGTCCTCGCCCATGACGGACCGGCGCTCCGCTTCCGGCCCGGAGCCGCTCACTGGCTCGGCGCGGTCCGGTCCGTACCGGTGGACACCGTCCTGCGCGAGTCCAGACGCCGCCGCGAACTGCTGCACCGCATATGGCCCGAGCCCGCCGTCGACCGCGCGCCGCTCGCCCGGGTGCCCGGACCGGACGCCGCCGACCTGCCGGCCCGCCGCGGGCGGACCCTCGCCGAGGTCGACGGTGTCCGCACCGCCGCCCAGATCGCCACCGCCCTCGCCTGCCGCACCTTCCACACGCTCGTCGAGCTCCGCCGCCTCGCCGCCGCCGGGCTGGTCACCCCCGTGGCCCCCCTGGTCCCCGCCCCCACCTCCGCCCCAGCCCCAGCCCCAGCCCCAGCGTCCGCCCCCGCCACCGTGTCCGCCGAGCCGGGCCCCTCACCTCGTCCCGCGGCACCGGACGAGCCCGACACCGCACTGCTGCGACGGCTCCTGCACGCCTTGGAGGCACTGTGATCCGCGCGCGAAGACAGCGTGCCGAAAGGAGACTGCTCATGGCCGTCGAGACCGACGTCCTGGACGAACTGCGTCGGCTCCGCACCCGCATACCCCGGCTGACGGGCTCCCTCGCGGCCACCGTCGACGGACTCGTCCTCGCCCACGACGTGCCGGGCACCGAGCCGGAGGGTCTCGCGGCGCTCACCGCCGCCGCCCTCGGCGTCGCCTACCGCACGACCGACGCCGCAGCCCGCGGCGACTTCCGCGAACTGCTGGTGCGGGGCACCGGAGGCTACGTCGCGACCTATGCCGCCGGAACGACCGCCGTGCTCACCCTCCTCGCCGAGGACCGCGTCAACGTCGGCCGCCTGCACCTCGAAGGTCGCCGCAGCGGCGCCCGGATCGCCGACCTGGTGGCCACGGGCGTGGGCCCGGGCACCGGCCGCCACGCAGACCGGCCGGCACCGGAAGAGCCCCTCGCCACGGTGCCCCCGGCCACGGGCCGCCCCATCGGCACCCTCCCGGTACGCACCCCGCAGCGGCCCGCACACCGGCCGCGCCCGCAGACCGGCATCTGAGCCACCCGACCACCCGACCACCAGACCGCCAGACCCACCGAACCTTCCGACCCACCGAAGTAGAAGACCGAAGGAAAGGAACCGAGCGCATGGCCAACACGGAGACCGCGCTGAAGGAATGCCTGAGCTCCATCGACGGAGCGACGGCCGTCGCACTCGTCGACTACACCAGCGGCATGGCCCTCGGCACCCTCGGCGGCACCAAGGACTTCAACCTGGAGGTCGCCGCCGCGGGCAACACCGACGTCGTGCGGTCCAAACTGCGCACCATGGAGCACCTGGGACTGAAGGAGGAGATCGAGGACATCCTCATCACCCTGAACACCCAGTACCACCTCATCCGCCTCCTGAAGGGCCGCGGCGGCAGCGGACTCTTCCTCTACCTCGTGCTCGACGGGAGCCGGGCCAACCTAGCCATGGCCCGCCACCAGTTGCGCCGCATCGAGGCCGACCTGGAGGTCTGATCCGGCAGCACCCGACGGGAGCCCTCCGCCACGGACACGTAGCGGAGGGCACCGGCACGCCGCACGGCGACGGCTCACACGCAGCCGGCCGCGTCTACGGTGGGTGCCATGACGGCACCCCTGGACGTGCTCGTGGTGGGCGCGGGCCCCACCGGGCTCGCCCTCGCGACCCAACTGCGCGCCTGTGACACCCCGTTCCGGATCGTCGACCGGTCACCGGACCGCGCCCGGGAGTCACGCGCCCCCGCGATCCAGCCCCGCACCCTGGAGATGCTGTCCGCGTTCAGCGTGGCGGACGACCTCGTCGAGCGGGGCACTGCGGCGGCCCGGCTGCACCTGCATCTGCCCCGACGGGTGCTGCGCGTCCCGGTGTTCGACGTCGGCTGCGACGACACGCCGTACCCCTTCCTGCTGTTCCTCCCGCAGTCGGAGACGGAGGCCGTCCTGGCGGCTCATCTGGCCGAGCGGGACGTGACGGTGGAGCGGGGCACCGAACTGCTCGGCGCCGAACCGGAAGGTGAGTACGTCACCTGCCGCCTGCGCCGCCGCGACGGGACCGAGGAGACCGTACGGGCCCGCTACGTCGTGGGCTGCGACGGCGCACACAGCACCGTGCGCGCCCGGGCGGGCATCGCCTTCGAGGGGTACGCCTATCCGCAGACGTTCCTGCTGGCGGACCTGGAGGCCGACGGACTGGAGCAGGGCACGGCCCACACGTACATGACCGCGGCCGGGCTGCTGTTCTTCTTCCCGCTCGGTACCCCTGCCACCTGGCGGATGATCGCGATGCAGCCGCCGGGCGCCCCCGGCGGCGAGGTGACCCTGGACCTTCTCCAGCGGATCGCCGACGGCTGGACGCCCGACAAGCCGTCCCTGCACGACCCGGTCTGGATGACGAGTTTCCGCATCCACAACCGCGGAGCCTCCCACTACCGCAAGGGTTCCTTCTTCCTCGCCGGCGACGCGGCGCACATCCACAGCCCGGCCGGGGGGCAGGGCATGAACACCGGCATCCAGGACGCGCTCAACCTCGGCTGGAAACTCGCCCACGTCTGCCGCCGGGCCGCCCCCGAGGAGTTGCTGGACACGTACGAGGCGGAACGGGCCCCGGTCGGCCACGGCGTACGCCGGCTCACCGACCGCGCGTTCACCGTCGGCACCAGCGGCCACCCCGTACTGCGGCTGGCACGGACGCGTCTCGCCCCGCACCTGGCCCCGCTGCTCCTGCGCGCGACCGGTGCCCGGGCGCGCCTGTTCCGCACGGTGTCCGAACTCGGCATCCACTACCGCCGCGGCCCCGCCTCCGCCACCGGGCCGCACCTCCCGCGGCAGGGCCCCCGCGCGGGAGACCGCCTGCCCGACACCCCGGCCGGGCTCCAGCGGCGCATCGCCGGACCGGGCTACCACCTCCTGCTCACCGGCCCCGCTCACCACTGGCCCGAGGATCTGCCGCTGGGCGAGCGGCACGGCTTGCTGAGCGTGCACCGCCTGGGCACGCGGAGCCCGTGGCCCGGCGTCGCCCAGGCCCTCGTACGGCCCGACGGGTACGTGGGTCACCTGGCACGCGGCACCGACCTCACGGCCCTGCGCGCCCACCTGGACCGCTGGCTGCCTGCCTCCTAGGAGGGGAGGCCGGCGAGCCACCCGGTCAGGAGCCGGTTGGTATCGGCCGGCCGCTCCTGCTGCACGAAGTGACCGCAGCCGTCCAGGATGTGCGAGGCCTTCAGCCCGGGCAGCGTGGTCGGGAACGCGTCGATCGCGTCGGCCAGCCAGGTCGTGGAGGCGTCCAGGCCGCCCCCTATGAACAGCGACGGCTGGGTGACGGGGGCACCGGCGAAGTCCGCCAGGTCCTGCCAGTCGCGGTCCATGTTCCGGTAGCGGTTCAGGGCCCCGGTCAACCCGGTGCGTTCGAACTCCGCGGCGTAGACGTCGAGGTCTGCCTCGCTCATCCACCCCGGCAGCCGGCCGGCGGGGAACCGGTCGCGCAACCGGCCGCCGCGGGCCACGAAATGGGGGTCGGCCCCGGGCGGTGCGTCCGCCGACAGGGCCGCGTAGAAGCCCGAGAGCCAGCCGCGCACGTCGGGCTCGATCTCCGCCTCGGCCCGGCCGGGCTCCTGGAAGTAGGAGACGTAGAACTCCTCCTCACCGCCCATCCGCGCGAAGACCTCACTCGGTCGCGGCCCGCCGGGCGGGGTGTAGGGCACGCTCAGCAGTCCCACCGCGCGGAAGATCTCCGGCCGGACCAGAGCGGAGGTCGCCGCGATGGTCGCGCCCCAGTCGTGCCCGACGAGCACGGCGGACCGCTCGCCCAGGGCCTCCACCACGGCGACGTTGTCCTCCACGAGCTCCAGCATCCGGTACGCGTCCACCTCCGGAGGCCGGGACGAGCGTCCGTAGCCGCGTACGTCCACGGCGACCGCGCGGTAGCCGGCCGCGGCCAGCGCCGGCAGCTGGTGGCGCCAGGCGTACCAGGACTCGGGGAATCCGTGCAGCAGGAGGACGAGCGGTCCGGCGCCCTGCTCGACGAGGTGGGTGCGGCCGGCCGGTGTGGGCACCAGGCGGTGCGTGCGGCCGGCGGCGGACGTCTGCGGCATGGATCCTCCCGCGATCCGAGGGGCGATCGGTCCAGCGATCATCCAGCGCCCGCCGCGAAGCACGCCAAGCCTGTTGCCGGATCGGCAAAAGGCTCAGCCGTGGAAGGTGATGTATCCGTTGCGGTCCGGGTCGGAGCCGCTCCTGGTGTACGAGTGGACGTCGGCACGGCTGCCGGACGGCTTGTACACGTAGATGGTGTCCTTGTCGTTGTTCCACATGAAGTTGCAGTTGTCGCGGTAGACGACGTTCTTGCTGTCGGAGTCGGCCCCGTTGCCGCCGCGCAGCTTCACGTAGTCACCCGGCTGAAGGGTGTGGCTCGCGGTGAAGGTGAACTTGTTCCCCGCGGCGTCCTTCACGACGTACCCCTTGAGGTTCACGGTCGTGGAGCGCGAGTAGTTCTTGATGGTGAGGTACTCCTCGGCGGTGTTCCCGCCCGAGCAGCGGTTGGAGTCGCGGCCGGGAGCGTCGTACTGGATGCCCCGGATCTTCAGCGCGGAGTTGTACTCGGCAGCCTGGGCCGGGACCGCCGACAGGGCGGTCAGGGTTCCGGCGGCGAGGGCCGTGGTGGCGACAAGGCGTATACGCATGGACGTTCGTCCCCCCTGCATGGCCTTCGGGTGAAGGCGATGTGATGGTTCGGTGAAGCATCCGGATCGTACACGCTTCAAGTACGCAGCAGGGCGGGTCCGGTGACATTGCCACCGAACCCGCCCCGCGGGAGGTAAAGCGCCGGCTGCGGGGCGTCAGGCGCCGCTGGCCCGCAGCATGTCCTCGCGCTCGACGATCTTCACGCGCTCGCGGCCCTCGGGCTCGCCGAGAGCCTTCTCCGCGGCGTCCAGCCGGTACCAGCCGTCCCAGGTGGTGAAGCGGATGCCGCGCTCGGCCAGGAACGCGTCCACGGCTTCGGGGCCCGGGGCGGCCGGCGTGTGCAGCCTGCCGCCCGCGTAGTCCTCCAGCAGGTTCTTCACCGTCTCGTTGGCGTCGCCCTTGGTGTGCCCGATGAGACCGATGGGGCCGCGCCGGATCCAGCCGGTGACGTACGTGGACTGAAGGTGCTCGCCCGACTCCTGCATGACCCGGCCGCCCTCGTCCGGAACGGTGCCCGAGTCGATGTCCCAGGGCAGCTTGGGGAGTTTGTCGGACAGGTAGCCCACGGCGCGGTACACCGCGCCGACGTCCCAGGTGTTGAAGGTGCCGGTGCCCTTGACGTTGCCGGTGCCGTCGAGTTCCGTGCGCTCCGTGCGCAGGCCCACGACCTTGCCGTCCTCGCCGAGGACCTCGACCGGCGACTCGAAGAAGTGCAGGAAGAGCTTGTGGGGCCGGTCGCCGACGTCGCGGATCGCCCAGTTCTCCAGGGTCTTGGCCACCATGTCGGCCTGCTTGTTGCCGCGCCGCGTGGTGATCGAGCCCTCGTCGTAGTCGATGTCCTCGGGGTCGACGATGACCTCGATGTTGGGGGAGTGGTCCAGCTCCCGCAGCTCCATCGGGCTGAACTTCGCCTGCGCCGGGCCGCGTCGGCCGAACACGTGGATCTCCTTGGCCCGGTTGGCCTTCAGACCCTCGTGGACGTTCGCCGGGATCTCGGTCGGCAGCAGTTCGTCCGCCGTCTTGGCCAGGACGCGCGCGACGTCGAGGGCGACGTTGCCGACGCCGAGCACGGCGACCTTCTCCGCCTCCAGCGGCCAGGTCCGCGGCACGTCCGGGTGCCCGTCGTACCAGGACACGAAGTCCGCGGCGCCGTACGAGCCGTCCAGGTCGATGCCCGGAAGGGAGAGCGCCCGGTCCGCCGTCGCGCCGGTGGCGAAGATCACGCCGTCGTAGAACGCGCGCAGATCGTCCAGGCCGATGTCGGTGCCGTAGTCCACGTTGCCGAAGAGCCGGATCTGCGGTTTGTCGAGCACCTGGTGCAGGGCCGTGATGATGCCCTTGATCCGCGGGTGGTCGGGCGCGACGCCGTAGCGGATCAGGCCGAACGGCGCCGGCATGCGCTCGAAGATGTCGATGGAAACGCCGGGTTCGGCGGCCACCTCGGACTTGAGCAGGGCGTCGGCGGCGTAGATCCCGGCGGGGCCGGATCCGACGATGGCTACCCGCAGGGGGCGGGGCATGGTCAGGTTCCCTTCGAGCGGCGACAAGCGATCTCGACGGGAAGCCTAAACTAAGGCATGCCTAAGTCGGTACGAGGGTCCGGTCTATGAGCTCATAAGGCTACTTTATGGGGAGTGCATGGTCCCGCTTATGGCAGGGGCTGCTCCGCCCAGATCACCTTCCCCGCGGGCAGGTAGCGCGTCCCCCAGCGTTCCGCGAGCTGCGCGACCAGGAACAGGCCACGCCCGCCCTCGTCCGTCATGGTCGCGTACCGCAGGTGCGGTGAGGTGCTGCTGCTGTCGAAGACCTCGCAGATCAGGTTGCGGTCGCGCAGCATCCTGACGCGTATGGGGCCGCCGCCGTACCGCAGCGCGTTGGTGACCAGCTCGCTCAGGATCAGCTCCGTGCTGAACGTCAGCTCGTCCAGGCCCCAGGCGGACAGCTGCCGGCTGACGGCCGCCCTCACCTCGCCCACGGCCGCCGGGTCGGCCGGCACCGGCCACTCGGCGACCTGGTCGGCGGCCAGCGCCCGGGTGCGCGCGACGAGCAGCGCGATGTCGTCGCTGGAGCGGGCCGTGAGCTGCGAGTCGAGCACGACCCGGCAGGTGTCCTCCGGCGACTGCCCCGCCCGGCCCAGCGCCTCGCGCAGCATCTCCAGACCCACGTCGATGTCCCGCTCCCGGTCCTCGACCAGCCCGTCGGTATAGAGGACGAGCCGGCTGCCCTCGGCCAGCTCCAGCTCCGCCGTCTCGAACGGCAGACCGCCGAGTCCCAGCGGGGGACCGGCGGGCACGTCGGGATACTCCACCGTGCCGTCCGGGTGGATCAGCGCAGGCGGCGGATGCCCGGCCCGCGCGACGGTGCAGCGCCGGGACACCGGGTCGTAGACGGCGTACAGACAGGTCGCGCCGGTGACCGGGGCGCTGCCCTCGTCCTCCGTCTCGTCCTGGTCGATACGGCCGACCAACTCGTCCAGCAGGGCGATCAGTTCCTCGGGCGGCAGATCGAGGGCGGAGAAGTTGTGCACCGCGGTGCGCAGCCGCCCCATCGTGGCCGCGGCGTGCAGCCCGTGACCGACGACGTCGCCGACCACGAGAGCCACCCTGGCCCCCGACAGCGGCAGCACGTCGAACCAGTCACCGCCCACCCCGGCCTGCGCGGGCAGATAGCGGTAGGCGATCTCCAGGGCACCCTGCTCCGGCAGGTTGCGGGGGAGCAGGCTGCGCTGGAGTGTCACCGCCATGCTGTGCTCGCGGGTGTAGCGGCGCGCGTTGTCGATGGAGACGGCGGCCCGCGCGACCAGTTCCTCGGCCAGGGCCAGCTCGTCCGGGTCGAACGGCTCCGGCTTCTCGCAGCGCCAGAAGCTGACCACGCCCAGCACCAGGGTGCCGGCCCGCAGCGGCACCGTGATCAGCGAGTGGATGCCGTACGCGACGATCTGGGCCGAGCGTTCCAGGTCCTGTGCCTGCCAGCCCGGAGCCTCGCCCAGCCGGGGCTCCAGGACGGGGCCGCCGGTGGCGAGACTGCGGCCCTGCGGCGAGGACTCGACGAACCTGATCCGCTCGCCGGCCTGGTAGAGCGGCGCGTCCTTGCGGATCCCGCTCACCGCCGTCCGGCTCAGCGAGGCCGCCGCGTTCGGCTGGCCGCCGCCCAGCACCGCGTCGAAGAGGTCCACGGTGACGAAGTCGGCGAACCGCGGCACGGCCAGCTCGGCCAGCTCCTCGGCCGTGCGGGTCACGTCCAGGCTGGTGCCGATGCCCACCCCGGCGTCGTACAGCATGTTGAGCCGTTCCCGGGCGGTCTCGGCCCGCCCGGACAGCGCCCGCAGTTCCGTGGAGTCGCGCAGGGTGGCGACGCTGCCGGGCGGCACCCCCGCACGGTCCGTGGTCCGCTGGTTCACGGCGAGGAGCCGGTCCCCGACGAGGTGCACCTCGTCCGTGGCGACGCGTCCGGAAGCCAGCAGGTCGGCGATGCCCGGGTCGAGGCCGAGACCGAGGACGTGCCGGCCCTCGGCGTCGGCGGGCAGCCCGAGCAGCCGGTGCGCCTCGTCGTTGGCGAGGACCAGGGTGCCCCCGTCATCGACGATGAGAACCCCTTCCCGGACGGCGTGCAGCACGGCGTCGTGGTGTTCGTACATCCGGGTCATCTCGTGCGGACCGAGCCCGTGGGTCTGGCGCAGCAGCCGTCGGCTCACCAGCGCGGCACCCGCCGTCGCCAGGACGAGCGCAACCGCGGCGGCCGTGAGCACGAGCGGCAGCTGACGGTCGGCGGTGCCGCCGACGTTCTGGGTCGTGATCCCCGCCGAGACCAGGCCCACGACCCGGCCGTCCGGGTCCTTCACGGGCACCACGGCCTGCACGAGCGGACCGATCGTGCCCTCGATCTCCTCGGTGAACGACTTCCCGGCCAGCGCGGGCGCGAGCGTCCCGACGAACTTCTTCCCGATCCGGTCCGGCTTGGGGTGGGTGTAGCGGATCCCTTCGGTGTTCATGACGACGATGAAGTCGACCTTCGACCGCTCCCGTGCGGCCTCGGCCCGGGGCTGGAGCACGGCGGTGGGATCAGGGCTCTGGAGCGCCTCGACGGTGCCCGGCGCGTTGGCGAAGGTCTCCGCGACGGCGAGCGAACGGTTGCGGGCCTCCTGCGTCGTGTCGTGCCGCACCTGTAGCACCAGGGCCACGACGGCCGCCACGACCAGCAGCAGCACGATCACCACGACGAGCAGGAACACCTGTCCGGCGACGCTGCGTCCGCCCAGCACCGACCGCAGCCCCGCCCCCGGTTGCCACCGTGGCGAGCCCGCCTCCCGCCGCTGCCGTGAGGACGGCGCAGCGCCGGGCCGCAGGGGCGATCGAGTCCCGGATCGACCCAAGAGTCGGACCATGTGCCATGTCTACACTGCCCGGCCCCGGGAGGCGAGGGGCATCACCCATGGTGACAGGGGGTCCTCACCGTTTCGTCACGTCTGCGGGCCGGACGGGCTCGCCACCCACCGGTGAACGCGCGACCCGCCCACCGGAGAACGTACGGCAGTCTCAGGCGCCCAGCGAGCGGGCCAGCTCGGTCGTGGCCCGGGCGATCTCGCCGTCCTCGTCCGCCATCAGCCGGCCGAGCTCACCGCGTCGGGAGCGCACCGCCTGGCGCGCCGCACGCTCCCACACCACCGGGTTCTCCCGGTGGTTCAGCAGCTTCGGATAGACGGCGGCGGTGCTCTCCCACTGCCGTGCGTCCGCGATGTTCTTGAGCAACTGGATGATCTGGGCGCGGCAGGTCACCTGCGGCAGCTTCGCCAGCTCCCACAGGAAGGGAACCGTGGCCGCGGTCGCCTGCTCCACCACGAAACCGAACTGGCAAATCCGTTTCCGCAGGTCGTCGAGGGCGGAGCGGGCGGTGTCGGCGTCACCCCCCGCGATGCCGGTGAGCAGGTGGGGGATGGCCGCAGCCGAACCGGTGGAGTCCTGGATGTCGCCCCACGGCACGCGGTCCAGTGCTGTGAGCGGCGTGTTCCGGGCCGGGGCGGCGGGGCGCTGGGGGCGCTCGCCGCTCGGGTGTTCCGTCGAAGCGCTGCGCATGGCGAGGGGCCTTTCCGCGGCAGTGGTGTCAGATGGGTGGACAGGGTGGGGCGGGCCGGGTCGACATCCTGGCCCAGACCGTCTTGCCCGCCGGGGGACTGGGGGCCCAGCCCCACTCCTCCGACAGGGCGTCGACGATGCACAGCCCCCGGCCGTGCTCCTCGAGGTCGATGCCCGCCGGCCGGTACACGGGCGGGTGGTCGTCGGAGTCGGAGACGGTGACCAGCAGATGGCCGGGGTCCAGGAGGAATCCGAGCCGGATCTCCGGGACGCCCGGCGCGTCCGAGGCTCTCGGCGCCGCGTGCGTCGCGGCGTTGGCGGTGAGCTCGGTGATGACGAGGGTCGCGTCGTCGCAGCGGTGGTCGAGTGACCAGCCGCGCAGGGTGTCGCGGGTGAAGGACCGGGCTCGCGCGAATCCCTCCCGGCTGCACTCGACCCGCAGTGCGGCCGAGGCGGACAGGGCACCCGAGAACTGCGGCAGTGTCCTCGGCACCGAGGGCGGAGCCCCGTACGGCGAGGCCGGGTGCGGGCCGGCCGGGAAGGCGGGGTCCGCCGCGGGTGTGCCTGCGTGTGCCGCAGCCCCACTCGGCGGCCGGAGCACGTGCTGCGCAGGTGATGACACGGCATCTCCCCGATGCGACGTCAGGACGCGGCGCCCGCCCGGGGGTTGACGCCGCAGCTATTATCCACGCTGAAGGCGCTCGCGTGCAATTGCACGAGAAATTGCGTGAGAATCGAGCCGTCGTGGGTACGCAAGCCGGGACGAGTGCGGTCGAAAAACGCGCCCGCCACTCGTCCGGACGGCCGGGCACACCGTGCGCGGCGGGGAACGAGAACAGCGAGGAGACTGCGGTGCCACCAGTGCAGAACGGAGTGCGGGCGAGCTCGTTGGAAGCCTGCTGGATGAAGAGCCGGCACAGCAACGCCGAGGGCAACTGCGTCGAGGTCGCCCCCCTCGTCGACGGCGGGATCGCCCTGCGCAACTCCCGCGACCCCGACGGGCCGGCCCTCGTCTACACGTCGGCGGAGGTGGCGGCCTTCCTGGCCGGAGCGAAGGACGGCGAGTTCGACCACTTGCTGTGAGGGACGGTTCCGTCCGCACGCGGCGCGTGATGCCCTCGCGGAGAAGCGGAGTCCAACTCCCTACTTCTGCGGGGGCTTTGCCGGCGGATGCGTGAAGGCCCGGTGAAGTGCGATAGTGTAAGTCGCCCTTGTGCCGGTCTGCTGGGAGTCAGGATGTCCGCCGCGTCGCATCGCATCTCCCGTCTGGAACCCTACCTGGACAGGCGCGAGCCGGCGCCGACTCTGCTGAAGATGCTGGTCGGTGTACAGCTCGCCGGCTTCCGCGAGGACGCCGGGCTCGCCCAGGACCAGGCGGCGCGCGCTGTCGGGTTCAGTGCCGCGAAGTTGTCCCGCATCGAGTCGGGCAAGGGCCGCCGCCCACCGACGGAGAACGACGTCCGCGCCCTGCTGGAGCTGTACGGCACCGACGACTACGAAGTCTCGGTGCTGCTCAAGCTGCTGCAACGGGCCGGCGAGCCCGGCTGGTGGCAGCGGTACGACAAGCGGCTGATGCCCGAGTGGTTCGACCGGCTGGTCGGGCTTCAGGAGGCCGCCGCCACCATCCGTACCTTCGAGATCCAGTACGTGCCCGGCCTGTTGCAGACACCCGCCTACACCCGGGCCGTGGTGGAGCGCGGCTTGCCGAACGCGCCTGCGAGCGAGGTGGAGCGGCGCGTCGAACTGCGCAGGCACCGGGCCCGGTTGCTGTCGCGGAGCGACGCCCCGCAGTTGTGGGCGATCATCGACGAGTCCGTGCTGCTGCGCGTCCTGGGCAGCATCGACGTGATGCGGGAGCAGCTCGCGCACCTCGTGGAGATGGCCGGACGCTCCCATGTGACGTTGCAGATCGTGCCGTTGAGCGTCACCAACGCCTCGGCGCCCGCCATCCCGATCACATACCTGCGCTTCGGCGGTCTCGATCTGCCCGACGTGGTCTACCTGGAGCACATCAAGAGCGCGAACTTCCTCGAGGACCGCGACGAGACCGAGGAGTACCGGATCGCGCTGGACCGGCTCGCGGACGAGGCGCTCAAGCCCCGTGACTCGATGGAGCTGCTCCGGCAGACGATGGAGCAGCGCTACCCGTGACCCGCGGAACCTCGTGAGGGGCGACGGCCGTCCCGCACGAGGCACCGCTTCGGTCGCGTCTCCGGGTCACTTCTCCAGGGGGATCCGCCCGACACCGCCGAACTCGATCCACTCGTGGGTGAGCTGACGGGGTGCCACCTCGGTGTCCGGACGCCAGGTCGACACCTCGACCAGCCCCGGCTCAAGGATCTCCAGGCCCTCGAAGTACGTCTGCACGTCCTTCGGTTCGCGCACGCGGCCCCAGTGTCCCTGGGTCGCCTGGTCCATGAAGTTCGTGACGAAGGCACGGACCTCGGGGTCCTCGCTGACCAGCTGGCACATCACCATGAAGCTGCCGGGCGCGAGCCGTTCCCGCACGCGCCGGGCCACCGCGAGCGGCCCGTCGGTGTCGCTGTCCGGGATGCAGTGGAACACCGAGTTGAACAGCACGCACACCGGCTCGTCGAAGTCGATCAGCCGCTTGGTGTCGGCGTGGCCGAAGATCTGGTCGGTCTCGCGCATGTCCGCGTGGATGACGGTCGTCCGCTCGTCCTGCTCCAGCAGCGCGCGGCCGTGCACCAGCACCATCGGGTCGTTGTCGACGTAGACCACGTGGGTCGTGGGGTCGATGCGCTGGGCGACCTGGTGCACGTTGTCCTGTGTCGGCAGGCCGGATCCGTGGTCCAGGTACTGGCGGATGCCGTACTCCTCGGAGAGGGTCCTCACGACCCGCTGGAGGAAGCGCCGGTTGTTCAGGGCCAGGCGGCGCGTGCTGGGGACGACCTTGTCGAGCTGCTCGCACGCGGCGCGGTCCGCCGCGTAGTTGTCCTTGCCGCCCAGGTAGTGGTCGTACATGCGCGCTGCCGTCGGCACGTTCGCGTCGATCTCGGTGGACAGCTGCTTCTCGGAGTGCATCGTTCCCCCTGCAAGGTGCCGCGCCAACGGACTGGCTGGACAGGAAGTACATCCTAGGGAGCGGGAGTTGGGCGGTGCCAGCCCACCGGCGAAGGTGCCCACGATCGAACGACAAGATGATCGCGTCCGCGTGGGCCTATGTGCCGTATGTAAGCATATGTGCACTTTGTGTCACCGGCGCTTCAGGCGGGTACTCGCCGACGGCAGTGTCGTCCCTCGTGGGAGGCGGGCCATGGACACATCGGCCGACCGGATCACGGACGTCTGGGGCTCGCGCACGCCGTACGGGGCAGGCGCGTCCTGGCCGTCCCGGACCGACACCCGTCTCGCGGCGGGCTTAAAGGAGCGGCGCGAGGACGACCGGCTGGTGGAGTGCGACCGGGACACCGCCATGAACCGGATCACGGCCCGGACCAGGGAGCTGCTGGACGTCGGCGGGCCCGGCTCGATCGGCCTTTACACCAGCGGGCAGCTGTTCAGCGTCTGACCCGGCGGTTCACCGCGGTCGAACCGTTAATCTGGAAATACGAGAAATGATCGGACGTCGAAGGAATGCCCGCAACCGCTATTCTCACGGCCCCGGCCGCATTTCCAGGAGAAACTCATGGGCGACTATTACGACCTCGGAACGCACAGCCGTCCCGTCACCACGTCCTCCGCCGACGCTCAACTGTGGTTCGACCGCGGCCTGGTGTGGACGTACGCCTTCCATCACGAGGAAGCCGTCGCCTGCTTCGAAAAGGCGGCCGAGGCCGATCCGGAGTGCGCGATGGCGTATTGGGGAATCGCCTACGCGCTCGGCCCGAACTACAACAAACCCTGGGAATTCTTCGACGGTGAGGAACTGGTGCGGACCGTCGAGCGCACGCACGCCGCGGTGGAACGCGCTCACGAGAAGGCCGCCCGCGCCACCCCGGTCGAACGGGCCCTCATCGGCGCCCTGCGGGCCCGCTATCCGCAGCCGGAGGCCGTCGAGGACTGCTCGGTGTGGAACGAGCCCTACGCGGACGCGATGCGCGTGGTGTACGAACTGGCGCCCGACGACCCGGACATCGCCACCCTGCACGCCGACGCCGCGATGAACCTCACCCCCTGGCAGCTGTGGGACCTCAAGACCGGCCGGCCGGCCGAGGGTGCCCGGACCACCGAGGCCAGGGCCGTGCTGGAAGGCGCCCTCGCCACCGAGGCCGGCGTACGGCACCCGGGGGTCCTGCACCTCTACATCCACCTGATGGAGATGTCCCCGACCCCGGAGCAGGCCCTCACCGTCGCCGACCGGCTGCGCGGCATCGTGCCCGACGCCGGGCACCTGCTCCACATGCCCTCACACCTGGACGTCCTGTGCGGCGACTACCGCCAGGTCGTCGCTGCCAACAGCGACGCGATCGCCGCCGACGAGAAGTACCACCGGCAGGCCGGGGCGATGAACTTCTACACCCTCTACCGGGCGCACAACCACCACTTCAAGATCTACGGCGCCATGTTCCTCGGTCAGGCGCAGGTCGCCCTGGACGCCGCCGCCCAGCTGGAGGCGGCCATCCCCGAGGACCTGCTGCGCGTGCCGAGCCCTCCGATGGCCGACTGGCTGGAAGCCTTCCTGGCCATGCGCGTTCACGTCCTGATCCGCTTCGGCCGCTGGGGCGAGATCCTCGAACTGCCCGCCCCGGCCGACCCGGAGCTCTACGCGATGACCGTCGCCATGCGGCACTACGCCCGGGGCGTCGCGCTCTCCGCCACCGGCGAGGTCGACCGGGCGGAGGCCGAACGCGAGCTCTTCCGGGCAGCGGTGAGCCGGGTGCCCGAGACGCGGATGCTGTTCAACAACACCTGCCACGACATCCTCGCCATCGCCGCGGCCATGCTGGACGGCGAACTCGAATACCGCAGGGGCAACCACGACCTCGCCTTCGCGGCCCTGGAGCGCTCCATCGAGCTGGACGACAACCTCCCCTACGACGAGCCCTGGGGCTGGATGCAGCCCACCCGCCACGCCTACGGCGCACTGCTGCTGGAGCAGGGCCGCGTGGCGGAGGCCGAGGCCGTCTACCGCGCCGACCTCGGCCTCGACGACACCCTGCCCCGGCCTCTCCAGCACCCGGGCAACGTCTGGGCGCTGCACGGCTTCCACGAGTGTCTGCTCCGCACCGGCAAGACCGGCGAGGCGGCCCTCGTGGCCCACCAGCTCAAGATGGCGAGCGCACTGGCCGACGTACCGGTCCGGTCGTCCTGCTTCTGCCGCATGGATGGGGCGGAGCCCGCCGACGGGTGCTGCCACTGACGCCCGTGGTCAGGGCCGGTTCAGGCGCGCGAGCTCCAGTGCCCGGGTCATGGCGGGCCGGTCCCGCTGCCGCCACTGAGGGGTGCCGGTGAGGGAGAGCAGGAGATCCGGGGTCAGCCGGTGGCCCTCGGCATGCGCCAGCAGGGCCTCGGCCTCGCGGGGCGACGTGGCGGCGTGGTCCTCGTCGGCGATCGTGCGCAGCACATCGTCGCGGTCGGTGAAGCGGCTCATACCGCAGTCGAGGCCGTCGTCGTCCAGGGTGCCGGGGTACGGGGCGCGGGCCCAGGCGCCGTTCTCGTACCAGTAGACACAGCCCAGCTCATGGCCGCTCAGGTAGTCCCCCAGCTCATCGTGGGGGAGCCAGGCGGGGGCCCCGGCGAGCAGGTCGACCGGCGGCTGGTGCCACTTGCATCCGCTCGACTCGTCCTCGCCGAAGAGCACGTACCGCCCCGCGCCCCGCATGGCCAACCCCCACCATGTGCAACCGGCATCGTCCAGGCGGAGCCCCGTGCCGTCCACCCAGGTCCCCGTACGGTGGTACGTCCCCTCGTCCGCCGTGGTGGCCTCCAGTACGGCGATGAGCGCCCAGCGCGCCCACAGTGCCTCCGCCGGCGGCAGATCCCCGGGCAGCCCCGGCCGGTTGATGGTCATGCGCCGTCCCCGCTCGTCCCACCGATCAAGATCGCGCCCAGCCTCTCACAAGGTGAACGGCTCACGGTCAACGGCCGGTTGGCCGTCCCGGCTCGGCGCGCAGCAGGACGATCCCGTAGACGACGATCCACACCACCCACGTCAGCCATCCGGCGAGCCCGAGAAGTCCGAGCGGACCCGGGCGGTCGACGACCCAGGGCGTCAGCCCGGCCGAACCGAGCATCAGGGCGGCCGACACCAGACCCCACCTGCCGTGCCAGGGACGGACCAGCCCGGTCCGCAGCCCGCCCAGGGACAGACCGACCAGGGCCAGCGCGAGGAAGGTGCCGTTGAGGGTGAACAGGGCGTCGTGGAGTGCCCACAGGCCGGTGTCCGCCCCGACGCCGTCCGCAGCCGTCGACGCGAGGGCCAGCCGTATGGCGATGACGCCGGCGAAAGCCGCGTTCTGCAACAGGAGCCCGGCGAAGCCGACCAGTGCCCATGCCGAGCCGTGCTCCCCCTCGGCCCGCCACAGCGCCCGGACCGCTCCCGCGCCGAACACCGTGGCCAGGACCCAGGCCGCCGGTGTGAGCGCGGAACCGATGCCGACCAGGTCGTGGTGGGCCCGGAAGAACCCGTCAACCTCGTCGATGCCGGCACCGGTGCGCGGCAGGCCGGCCGGGACCAGGACCGCGTTCCCGGCGACGATCAGGAAGGCGAAGCCCAGCCCGGCCAAGCCGCTGACACGGGTGAAACTCATGGCGGCCGGGGCGCTTCTCGGCAGTGTACGTAACATGTATTGATTATAAGTACCGTAAACCCAAAGTGTGGAAGGGGCCGGAGCCATGAGTGAGGAGCCGGGTCGACGGCGGTACGACTCGCTGCGCCGGACGGCACAGGCGCAGCAGACCCGTGCCGACATCGCCCGCGCAGCGTTGCACCTGTTCGTCTCCCGGGGATGGGCGGCGACCACGGTCCGGGACGTGGCACGCGAGGCGGGAGTGTCCGTGCCGACCGTCTATGCCGCGTACGGCAACAAGTCGGGCCTGACCCGGGCGTTGGCAGATGCGGCCGACCTCCCGGCCGATGTGCCGCGGCTGGTCGCGGCGCTGGAGTCACCCGGCGCCGACCCCGCAGGCCAGCTCGCCGCCATGGCCGGCTACGACCGGCGCCTGTACGAGCGCGCCGGCGACGTCATCACCCTGGTGCGGGAAGCGGGCCGCTCCGAGCCGGAGCTCGCCACGCTGTACGAGGACAGCCGCCGGCGCGGCGACCGGACCCGGGTGCAGGTCTTCTCCTCCTGGCCGCCGGGTGTCCTGAGACCGGGACTGGACGTGCCGTCGGCGGTCGACGTCTACGCGGCGCTGTGCAACATCGACGTGTACGCCGTGCTGACCGGCGAGCGCGGGTGGTCAGCCGACCAGGTGGAAGAGTGGTGGTGCGGCGCGCTGGTGCGCGAGCTGCTCCCGTAGGCGCCGGTGACGGACGTGGAGCCGTGACACGTTTGGGCTGCGCCTCCACCGGTCACTCGTGCGGTGACCCGTAGTCGAACACGACGTGGAGTGAGCGAACCGTGGCTGGAGATCAGAAGGGCAAGGCGAAGGCCGAGCAGGCCAAGGGCAAGGCCAAGGAGACGATCGGCCGCGCGGTGGGCAACGAGCGGCTGGAGGCCGAGGGCCGGGCGGAGCAGTCGAAGGGTGACGCCCGCCAGGCCAAGGAGAAGACCAAGGACGTCTTCAAGCACTGAGTCGCTTGCACGAGAACATCACATGGCTGTGCCGCGTCCCGTGGGGGACGCGGCACAGCCATGTGCGGACCCGTACGAGCCAGGACCGGCCCGTCAGGCCGCTGAGGCGGGCGGGCCCGGCCGGGGTGTGGAGGCGGACCGACGGGTCCTCGGCGGTGCCCGTGCGGCCGGTGACGGGGAGTGTGGTGTCCTTCCGTACCCCGGCGGCGTGAGCATCCGCGACGGGTCGCCGGGGCGGGGGGCGGGGTCGTACGGCCGTCGGCGCCATGCGCGGGGTGCAGCCGGTGCCGCCCCGCCGGGGCGAGCTGCCCGTTGGGCCGGCCGGTGAACACGGCTGCAAGGGGTGTGCGCCGGTTCTCAACTCGCCCCAGCTCTTGACGTGTTGATTGCCGTCCTAAAACATGCGGGAAACTCGATTGATTCTGCGCGGTTCTGTTCGCTCTCGAAGGGAATCCATGTCCAGCAGACATCGCCTCGCCCGGACGGCACTGGCGATCACCGTCCCGCTGGCGCTCGGTGCGGGCCTCATGGCCGTGCCGCCCGCCGCCGCTGCCGCCGACCCGCCCGCCGGCGCGGTCACGGTACGGATCGATCCGTCCTACCGGCAGCAGGAGTTCGAAGGGTGGGGGACGAGCCTCGTCTGGTTCGCCAACATCACCGGCCGCTACCCCGAACCCATCCGGCAGAAGCTCGCCGCCATGCTGTTCGGCGAGGACGGACTCCGCCTGAACATGGCGCGCTACAACATCGGCGGCGGCAACGCCCCCGACGTCCGCAAGGACTACATGAAGACCGGCGCGACGATGGACGGCTTCTGGAAGGCGCCCGCGGGCACCACCCGGGAGGACACCGACTGGTGGAACCCCGACGACCCGGAGCACTGGGACTGGTCCGCCGACCCGGGCCAGCGCTGGTGGGTGGACCGCGTCAAGAGCAAGGTGACCCGCTGGGAGGCGTTCAGCAACTCGCCGCCCTGGTTCCAGACCGTCAGCGGTTACGTGTCGGGCGGCTTCGACGCGAACACCGACCAGATACGGGCGGACCGCGTCGACGACTTCGCCACCTATCTGGTCAAGGTCACCGATCAGCTGGAGAAGAAGCACCGCATCCGGTTCGACACCATCGCCCCGCTCAACGAACCCAACACCAACTACTGGGGCACCCAGATCGGCCCCGACGGACAGCCCACCGGCGGCCGACAGGAGGGCGCACACGCCGGCCCCGAACTCCAGCAGAAGGTCGTGCTGGCCCTGCAACGCGCGCTGGAGAAGGCGAGTACCCGCGCCACGATCTCCGCGATGGACGAGACCAACCCCAGCACCTTCGTCCGCAACTGGAACGCCTACGACAGCACCGCCCGGGCAGCCGTCGACCAGCTCAACGTGCACACCTACGGCACCGGCATGCGCACCAGCGCCCGCGACAGCGCCAAGGCCGCCAACAAGCCGTTCTGGATGAGCGAGGTCGAGGGCACCTGGGGGACCGGCACCGACTTCACCGGCATGGAACCGGGACTCGGCATCGCCACCCGGGTCGTCGAGGACATGCGTGAACTGGAGCCGTCCGCCTGGGTGTTGTGGCAGCCGATCGAGGACTCCATCCCGCAGGCGCAGGCCGGCAAGAACTGGGGCAGCATCCACGTCCCGTTCAACTGCACCGCCGGGGACACGCTGGAGACCTGCCCGGTCAAGGCCAACACCAAGTTCCACACCCTGCGCAACTTCACCCACCACATCCGCCCCGGCGACCACTTCGTCAAGGCCGACGACCCCTCCAGCGTCGCCGCCGTGCGCAAGTCCGGCCGCGGTGCGACGGTGGTGCACGTCAACAACGGCACGACCCCGCGCGCGGTGACCCTGGACGTCTCGAAGTTCCGGCGGATCGCCCCCGGCGCGACCGTGACCCCTGTGGTCACCAGCGCCGACGGCGCGCTCGTCCGCGGCGCGCCCGTCAGGGTGAAGAACGACTCGGCCACCGTGACCGTCCCGGCCAAGTCGGTCACCACCCTCCTCGTCGACGGCGTGTCCGGTACCGCCGCCGACGCCGGGCTCGTCCGGCCGGGCCATGTCTACCGCCTCCAGGGCGCCCAGAGCGGCAAGTCCCTCGCACCGTCCGCCGACGGCGACGGCGTCGTCGTCCGTACGGCGGACCCGGCCGCCGAGTCCCAGCTGTGGCGGGTGAAGCAGCTGACCCGCGGCGAGGGCAACCGTGAACGCTACGCCCTCGTCAACGCCGAGAACGGCAGGCGTCTGGCCGTACGCGACGACGAGGCCGTGCTCGAAGACGGTGCCACACCGGCCGCCCAGTGGATCATGTCCACCACCGGCGACGGCACCTGGACCTTCGTCAACGCCGCGACGGGCCGCCTCCTCGACGTCGTCGGGCAGTCGACCGCGGACGGCGCCCGCGTCTCGGCCCACCTCCCGACCTCGGGCGCCAACCAGCGCTGGGGAGTGATCGACGAGACGGTGCTCCGTACACAACCGGCGAAGGCGTTCACCGTGCCCGGGCGCGCCCCCGACCTGCCCGGCACCGTGACACCCGTCTTCCGTGACGGTGCCCGGGGTGCGCTCCCCGTGCAGTGGACGCTGCCCTCGGACGCCCGCTGGCGCAAGCCCGGAACGGTCCGCGTCAAGGGCCGGGCCACCGACGCCCTCGGCCGGACCGTCCCGGCCGAAGCGGTCGTCACCGTGGACACCATCGCCGCCACCCTCCCGGCCCGCGCCAAGGCCTACACCGGCGGACGGCCCTCCCTGCCCGCCATCGTGACCGGCGTGGGACGGCACGGAGGCACCGCCGAACTCCCGGTCACCTGGGAGCCCGCACCCGAAGGCGCCTTCGACGACACCGGCGTGGTGACCCTGCGCGGCACTGCCCGCGTCCCGGGCGCGGACCCGGCCGCTGCGACCGTACGCGTCCAGGTCACCGCACCCCGGGAGACCGGCGCCGCGCGTGAGGAGGGCGTGACGGTCGGCGCCACCTACACCGAGAGCGGCTACTCCGCCGACGGCCTGCGCAACGGCATCACGTCCGAGAAGGCCTGGTCGAACTGGAGGTCCGGCACGAAGAACCCCTCCGACACCATCACCTTCACGCTGCCGCAACCCCGCGATGTGAGCCGTGTCGTGACCCACTTCCACCGTGACGGCACCAACGTCAGCTTCGCGGAATCCCTCACGGTGCAGGTGCGGGGCTCCGACGGCACCTGGTCCGACGCGAGCGGCCGGATCGCCGTCGGCAGCGAGGGGACGCCCGTGGCCGACGTGCCGCTGCGTACGGCCGGCCCGGTGACGGGCGTGCGCGTGGTGATGACGGCCCGTCCGGGCGGCTACATCACCCTCGGGGAGATCGAGGTCCTCGCCAAGGCGCCGGGCGCTTCCACCGACGCCGCGGCATCGTCGATCGAGGTGGACGGCACGTCCCTGAGCGGCTTCGAGCCGGACCGGACGAGCTACCGGGTGGCGGTCGACCGCCCGGACCGCGCCCACGTCACCGCCACACCGCGTGACCCCTACGCGCAGGTGACGGTCGGCAGGGACACGGCCGGGGGCAGGACGGTCCACACCGTGACCGTGACCGGCGAGGACGGTTCACAGACGCGGGAGTACAGGATCGAGCTGACCCGCCGCTGAACGCACGGAAGCGCGGGGCCCGCACGCCCCGCGCTTCCGTCTTCCGGGACCAGGCCGATCAGACCGCCGGGGCCGGGTACGTCGGGTACTCCACGCCGGACACGTGCTGCACGACACGGATGACCTGGCAGGAGTAGCCGAACTCGTTGTCGTACCACAGGTAGAGGATCGCGTTGTCGCCGTCGACCTTGGTCGCGCCGGCGTCGACGATCGAGGCGTGGCGCGAGCCGATGAAGTCGCTGGAGACCGCGTCGGGAGCCGTGGTGAAGTCGATCTGGCGCTTGAGCGGCGAGGTCAGGGAGACGTCGCGGAGGTGGTCGAGGACCTCCTCGCGGGTGGTCTCACGGCCGAGCCGCAGGCTGAGGATCGCGATCGAGACGTCCGGCACCGGAACGCGGATCGAACTGCCCGTGATGGGCGCCTTGAGGTCGGGCAGCGCCTTGGCGACGGCGGAGGCGGCACCGGTCTCGGTGATGACCATGTTGAGCGGCGCGGACCGGCCGCGGCGGTCGGCCTTGTGGTAGTTGTCCAGCAGGTTCTGGTCGTTGGTGAACGAGTGAACCGTCTCGACGTGGCCGCGCAGCACCCCGAACTCGTCGTCCATCGCCTTCAGCGGCGGCACGATCGCGTTCGTCGTGCAGGACGCGCAGGACAGGATCTGCTCGTCCGGCTTGATGGTGTCGTGGTTGACGCCGTGCACGATGTTGGGGACGTCGCCCTTGCCGGGGGCGGTCAGCACGACCTTGTCGATCCCGGGGCGCAGGTGCCCGGACAGGCCCTCGCGGTCGCGCCACTTGCCGGTGTTGTCGATGAGGATGGCGTCCTTGATGCCGTACGCGGTGTAGTCGACCTCGGACGGGTCGTTCGCGTAGATCACCTTGATCGCGTTGCCGTTGGCGACGATCGTGCTGTTCGCCTCGTCGACGGTGATCGTGCCCTGGAACTGGCCGTGGATCGAGTCGCGGCGCAGCAGCGAGGCACGCTTGACGATGTCCTGCTCGCCGCCGCCGCGCACGACGATGGCCCGCAGCCGCAGACCGTTGCCCGAGCCGGACTTCTCGATGAGCAGCCGGGCGACGAGCCGGCCGATGCGGCCGAAGCCGTAGAGGACGACGTCCCGGCCCTCACGGCGCTCGATCTTGTCGGCGCCCGTGGCACCGGCGACGGCCTCGGCGGTGAACTCCGCGATCGACAGGCCCCGGTCGTCGGCCTGGTAGGCCTCGGCGAGCAGGCCGATGTCGATCTGGGAGGGACCGAGGTCGAGCGTGGTGAGAGTCTGCAGGAACGGCAGGGTGTCGGTGACCGACAGCTCCACGCCGGCGATCTGCCGGGCGAAACGGTGGGTCTTGAGGATGCTCACCACCGACTTGTTCACCAGGGAGCGGCTGTGCAGCAGGACGGTCACGTCCCGCTCACGGTGCAGCTTCCCGATGATCGGGATCATCGACTCCGCGATCTCCTCGCGGATCTTCCAGTTGGTGAACGAGTCGTCGTTGACAGTCACGAGTCCATCTTTCGAGCTAGGCGGCGCTCATATGTTAAACCGTCGATTCCTCGACCTCGCAGGGGGTGCCTCCCATCCCCTGTCCGCGGTCCCTCCGCGCGCCCCGCGGGGCAGGGCTTGAGACGATCGAAAACGGATCTTCCGCGCGAAAGGGGCACCCATGGACTACGACTCCGTCGCCGACGAGCTGTACGCCCTGCGCCCGGAGGAGTTCACCGCCGCCCGCGCCTCCGCCATGGCCTCCGCCCGAACCGCCGGTGACCGGGAACTCGCCGGACGGATCGGGGCGTTGCGCAAGCCCAGCCTCGCCGCCTGGGTCAGCAACCTGCTGGTCCGCAACAGCCCCGGGGAGGTGGAGCCCCTGCTGCGCCTGGGGGAGTCGCTGCGGCAGGCCCACCAGGACCTGGACGGCGCACAGCTGCGTGAGCTGAGCCGCCGGCAGCACGCGCTCATCCGGGCCCTGTCGCTTCAGGCCCGGCAGCTCGCGAAGGAGGCAGGCCATCCGATCGGCGAGGGCGTGCAGCGCGAGGTCGAGAACACCCTGCACGCCGTCCTCGCCGACCCCGAGGCCGCGCGGGCCTGGGCGGGCGGCCGTCTGACCAAGCCGCTGGACGCGGCCGTCGGCTTCCCCGCCGTGGCCGCGGGCGCCCGGCCGCAGCGCCCCGCGCCCGCTCCCGCCCCCTCCCGCCGCCCGGACAGGAAGACGGGCGAGCAGCGGCGACGCCGGCTGGACCGGGCCCGCGAGGAGGCCGAAGCCGCCGAGCGGGAGCTGCGGGAGCTGCGGGACGAGGCGGTGGCGGCAGGTCGGGCGGCGGAGGAGGCGAAGCGGCAGGTGGACGCCCTCCAGCGGCACGTGGAGGAGCTCACCGGCGAGCTGGAACGGATCAGGGGCGAGCACCAGCAGGCCCGCTTCGCCGAACGGACGGCCCGGGAACGGGCGCGCACGGCCGACCGGCGGGTCCGTGAGGCCGGACGCAAAGCCGCGACGGCCGCCGCCCAGCTCGAACGCCTCACCTCATCGGACGCCTGACACCTGATCGACGGACCGGCACGGCGGTGCGCGCCTCCTGACGCCTGCCGGGACGCGATCATGCCCCTGTGACTGAACTCACATCCCTCAAGTAAGCCGTCCCACACGGCTCCACACGCACGACACCAAAATTGAACCGTTCGTTTTCTTGAACAGGTCGTGTTTGTGTGCCTAGGTTGTCCGCATGACCGCATCCGGGAACCCGACCACCGCCGAGGAGCTGCGCGGTGCCGGCCTGAGGGTGACGGCCGCCCGCGTCGCGCTGCTCGAAGCCGTACGGGACGGTGACCACCTCGGTGCCGAGGCCATCGCCTCCGAGGTGCGCGGCCGCGTGGGCCACATCTCCGTCCAAGCCGTCTACGAGGGGCTGCACGCACTCACCGCGGCGGGACTGATACGCCGCCTCGACCCACCCGGCAGCCCGGCCCTCTACGAGGGGCGGGTCGGTGACAACCACCACCACCTCGTGTGCCGGTCGTGCGGAGCCGTCGCCGACGTCGACTGCGCGGTGGGCCACGCCCCCTGCCTGACCGCGTCCGACGACCGCGGCTTCGCCGTCGACGAGGCCGAGGTCATCTACTGGGGCCTGTGCCCCGCCTGCTCCACCGTTCGCAGTACCTGAGCACGTGATCCACCGCAGCGTTCCTGAGTACGTGATCCACCCGAGCACCGTGATCCACCCCGTCCGGAAGGATTTCCATGACTGAGAACCACGACGCGATCGTCACCGACTCCAAGTCGGAGGAGACGGGAGGCGGTTGCCCCGTGGCGCACGGCCGCGCTCTACACCCGACCCAGGGTGGCGGCAACCGCCAGTGGTGGCCCGAGCGGCTCAACCTGAAGATCCTCGCCAAGAACCCCGAGGTGGCCAACCCCCTCGGTGAGGACTTCGACTACGCCGAGGCGTTCCAGGCCCTCGACCTCGCCGCCGTCAAACGCGACATCGCCGAGGTGCTCACCAGCTCGCAGGACTGGTGGCCGGCCGACTTCGGCAACTACGGCCCCCTGATGGTCCGTATGGCCTGGCACAGCGCGGGCACCTACCGCATCAGCGACGGCCGCGGCGGCGCCGGTGCCGGCCAGCAGCGCTTCGCCCCGCTCAACAGCTGGCCGGACAACGGCAACCTCGACAAGGCCCGCCGCCTGCTGTGGCCCGTGAAGAAGAAGTACGGCCAGTCCATCTCCTGGGCCGACCTCATGATCCTCACCGGTAACGTGGCCCTGGAGCAGATGGGCTTCGAGACCTTCGGCTTCGCCGGCGGCCGCGCGGACGTCTGGGAGCCCGAGGAGGACGTGTACTGGGGCCCCGAGACCACCTGGCTCGACGACAAGCGCTACACGGGCGACCGCGAGCTGGAGAACCCGCTCGGCGCCGTCCAGATGGGCCTCATCTACGTCAACCCCGAGGGCCCCAACGGCAACCCGGACCCGCTCGCCGCGGCCCGCGACATCCGCGAGACGTTCCGCCGCATGGCGATGAACGACGAGGAGACCGTCGCCCTCATCGCGGGTGGCCACACCTTCGGCAAGACCCACGGTGCCGGCCCGGCCGACAACGTCGGCGCCGACCCCGAGGCCGCCTCCATGGAGGAGCAGGGCCTGGGCTGGCGCAGCACCTACGGCACGGGCAAGGGCGGCGACGCCATCACCTCCGGCCTCGAAGTCACCTGGACCAGCACTCCCACCGCGTGGAGCAACGGCTTCTTCAAGAACCTCTTCGAGTTCGAGTACGAGCTCGAGCAGAGCCCGGCCGGTGCCAACCAGTGGGTCGCCAAGGACGCCCCGGAGATCGTCCCGGACGCGCACGACTCCTCGAAGAAGCACCGTCCGAAGATGCTCACCACGGACCTGGCGCTGCGCTTCGACCCGATCTACGAGCCCATCTCCCGCCGGTTCTACGAGAACCCGCAGGAATTCGCGGACGCCTTCGCCCGCGCCTGGTTCAAGCTGACCCACCGTGACATGGGCCCGAAGTCCCTGTACCTCGGCCCGGAGGTCCCGGCGGAGACGCTGGTGTGGCAGGACCCGCTGCCGGAGGCCGAGGGCGAGAGCATCGACGGCGGCGACATCGAGACCCTCAAGACCAAGCTCCTGGAGTCGGGTCTGTCCGTCTCGCAGCTGGTGTCCACCGCGTGGGCCTCGGCGTCCACCTTCCGCGGCAGCGACAAGCGCGGCGGCGCCAACGGCGCCCGTATCCGCCTGGAGCCGCAGCGCGGCTGGGAGGTCAACGAGCCCGACGAGCTGGCGCAGGTCCTGCGGGTCCTGGAGGGCATCCAGCAGGAGTTCAACTCCGGTGCCGGTGCCAAGAAGGTCTCCCTGGCCGACCTGATCGTCCTCGGCGGCACCGCCGCCGTCGAGAAGGCCGCCAAGGAAGCCGGCTTCCAGGTGCAGGTCCCCTTCGCCGCGGGCCGTGTGGACGCCACGGAGGAGCACACCGACGCCGAGTCGTTCGAGGCGCTGGAGCCCACCGCCGACGGGTTCCGCAACTACCACGGCAAGGGCAACCGCCTGCCGGCCGAGTTCCTGCTGCTCGACCGGGCGAACCTGCTCACCCTCAGCGCCCCCGAGATGACCGTCCTGGTCGGCGGCCTGCGGGTGCTGGGTGCCAATTACCAGCAGTCCCAGCTCGGTGCCCTCACGAAGACGCCGGGCTCGCTGACCAACGACTTCTTCGTCAACCTGCTCGACCTGGGCATCGAGTGGAAGTCGACGTCCGAGGACCAGACCACGTTCGAGGGCCGCGACGCGGCCACCGGCGAGGTCAAGTGGGCCGGCTCCCGGGCCGACCTGGTCTTCGGCTCGAACTCCGAGCTGCGCGCCCTCGCCGAGGTCTACGCGAGCGACGACGCCAAGGAGAAGTTCGTCAACGACTTCGTCGCGGCGTGGGTCAAGGTCATGAACCTGGACCGGTTCGACCTGGTCTGATCACCTCCGCACGACAGGACGCCTCGGGCCCTCGGCCCGGGGCGTCCCGCGTTGTCCCGGCAGCGTTGCCTGAGGGATCGTCAAAAACCGTTCAAGGTAAGAACATCACTTACCCAACTCTCACCATGAAAGGGCAAGGAACGCGATCGCACGCCGGGACGGGCATACGTTCGGGTCGTGAACACAGATTCCGCTTCCCACAGAGGCGCCGGCCGTGCGCCGCACCCCGCCGCCGCACGGCCCACCACCGGCGGTACCGTCCGCCGCACCCTGCTGCGCACCGCCCTGACCGGGGCCGCGGTGCTCGGCGCGGGCCTCGGCGCCGCCCGGCCGGCCACCGCCGCCACCCCCACCCGGGACCCCCACCCGAGGCCCGGCACCCCCGCCGAAGCCCTGCGGGAACTGGCCGCGGGCAACCGCCGCTGGCGCGCCTGCCAGGAACGCCACCCGCACGAAGACCCCGCCCTGCGCCGGACGCTGGCCACCGGCCAGCACCCCTTCGCGGTCGTCCTCGGCTGCATCGACTCGCGTGTGCCCCCGGAACTCGTCTTCGACCAGGGCCTCGGCGACCTGATGACCGTGCGCACCGCCGGCGAGGTGCTGGACGAGGCCGTCCTCGGCAGCGTCGCCTACGGCGTCCTGGAACTCGCCATACCCCTGGTCGTCGTCCTCGGGCACCAGTCGTGCGGCGCCGTCCGGGCCGCCGTCGAGGCGGAGGAATCCGGGACGAAACTGCCCGCCCACATGCAGTACCTCGTCGACCACATAGGCCCGGCCATCGATCACGGCAAGGAAGGGGACGCCCGGATCGACGCGACCGTGAGCGCCAACGTCCGGCTCGTACGCTCCCGGCTGGCCGCCGAACCCGAACTGGCCGCCAGGATCGGCGCGGGCAAGCTGGCGATCGTCGGTGCCCGCTACGAACTGACCACCCAGGCGGTCCACCGCCTGGCCTGACCACCCGCCCGGTCCGCTGCAAGAGACAGCGGACCGGGCCGCTCCATCACGCCCGCAGCGGGTTGTACCGTGCCGCCGCCATCACGTACCAGGCGGTCGCCCCCGTGTGCCGGTACGGGTAGTAGCCGAAGCCGAATCCGGTGTCCAGCGGACTGCTCGCGGACACCACCCCACAGCGCTCGGGCAGTGCCTTCCCGCCGACGGTCTGACCGCCGCCCAGCAGATCCTGGGCCTGCTCGGTGGACGCGATCAGGCGCCGGGCGCGCCCCTCGTCCCCCCGCGCCCCCCGGTCGCGCAGGGCGAGCGCGAGGTGGGCCGTCCCCTCGAACCACACGCCGTTGCGGTCGGGCTTCGGCTGGCCGGCTGCGATCGGGGTGTCCTCGTTCGCGAGGAGGCTCGCCGAACTGAAGGTGACACCCTCGTACGACTGCCCCGCGGGCACCGTGCTGTTGACGCGTCCGGAGTGGTCCGTGACGGCCAGCTCGGCCGCGGCCCAGTCCAGCGAACGGGAGAAGCGGCGGGAGCCGAGCGCGAGGTGCGTCCAGGTCTGGGTGTCCTCCGGGACCGGGGACTTGTTGACCGTGACACCGTCATTGGTGCCCGTGTAGAAGAAGCCGCCGGACGGCTCCCACATCCGCCGCACGAACGCCTCGGCCTGCCCCCGCCGTTCCAGCCACACCCGGTCGCCGGTGAGCCGGGCGAGCCGGCCGAAGAGGCAGATCAGGTCGGTGTTGTGCTCGGTCGAGGTGAACGGCAGCTTCTGATTCGCCCCGTCGACCCCGAACTTGAAACCGCCGAGGGGCTCGTCGGTCCGGCCGTTCCGCTCGATCCACCCGCCGATCCGCACGGCACCGTCCAGGAAGCGGCGCGCACCGGTACGCCGGGCGAGGGCGCTCAGCGCGATGCCGGCCCAGGCCATGTCACCCACGGCGGTGCCGGTGAAGCCGAACTGCATCCCGACGTTGACGGTCCCGTCCGCCCGCACGAAGCCGTCGGGCTGGAGCGAGCCGTCGTAGAAGGTGTACGGCCCGACGTTGTAGGCCTGCCGGAGCCTGCCGTCGTCGTACGCCGGGTCGTGGCCCTGGGCGTGGAGCAGCGCATCTCCGAGCGCCTTGGCCCTGGTCAGGCCGGCCGAGGTCCGGGCCGCGAGGTGGGCGAGGATCGCGAGGGCGTTGTCATAGGTGAACGCGGTGCTGAACAAGCCGGCCTGGTCGGTGTAGCTCTGGGCCAGACGCAGGACGCCGTGGTCGGGGTAGGCGTCCATGGCGGCGGCGAGGAAGGCCAGACCCCGCGCCGGGGCCGATGCGGGGCGCGCACCGGTGGCACCGGCCGCGAGGGCCTGTCCCGAGCCGGCGGCGGTGAGCCCCGCGGCACTGATGCCGAGTCCGGCACCGATGAGCGAACGCCGGCTGAGCGCCGGGCCTTGTCTGCCAGTCATGGATCTCCCTTGAGAGCGCTCTCAATCAGTGCGCGCTCATTGTGCTGGCGCTCCGGGGTGGGGTCAACGCTCCGGTCGGAAGGGAGAGTCGGCGGAGAAGGCGGAGGGGAAGCGGATCACTCGCAGACGATCTCGTCACGCGGCGTGTAGTGCGTGCGGTACGGCTCCCGCTTCACTTCCCGGCCGTCGTCGTAGAAGACCCGCTCCACGGTGACGTCGAACCCTTCGAGCGGTGTCTGCGGGACGCACTCCTTGTCGTCGCTCACCTTCTTCTCCGGCTTCTTCACCTCGGTGCGCGGCCCCGTGACCGACTTGATCTCGTCGTACTTGCGGGTGCCGAGGAAGGAGACGGTGACGGAGGTGTCCGTGGACTCGGCCTGGATGTAGACGGAGTTGCCGGAGTCGTTGGCGAACCGCAGGTCCAGGCTGCCCCAGGCGACCGTCGCCTCGCGGCCCTCCGGGTAGCGCTCGATGTAGAACGAGTGGGCTCCGTGCTCCACGGGCTTGAGCCCCGCGAAGAACAGCGCGTTGTACACGGTCGTCGCCACGGACGAGACACCGCCGCCGGAGGCCTTCGTGAACTTGTCGTCCAGGATGATGATGCCGTCCATGAAGCCGTTGGCCTCGGTGCGCTCACCGACGGTCCGGTTGAAGCTCCAGGTCTCGTCCGGCCTGACGAGCGAGCCGTTGATGAGTTCCACCGCCCGGCCTATGTTCTTCGTGCGGTACTCGGCCGGTTCGAAGTGGACGGTGAAGGAGGACATCTTCTCCGTCAGCCCCAGCTCCGCGGCGTTCTCGCGGGTCACCTCCGGCCGGGTCTCACGGACCTCCACCTGGCCGCTGCGGGCGGCGCCCGACGCGGTGAGCAGCGGCAGTACGGCCTTGCCCAGCGCCTTGTCGGTGACCGACCGGCCCACCGTGGCGTCCTCGGCCACCACGGCCTTGTCGCCCTCCGGCCGCAGCTTCGCGTTCTCGGCGGTCGTGGTGATGTCGTCCAGGGGACCGGCCACGGACGGCTCGGCGCGCAGCCCCTTCACGTCCAGGTCAGGTCTCAGCCCGCCGCTGCCGTCCGGCCGCATGGTCAGATGCTCGCCGAGCACGTCCTGGCCGACCGAGAACCGCCGGCCTGCGGCGGTGAGCGTGACCGGGCCCGACATCGCCGGCTCCGCGAAGGTGCGTACCGCTCGCTCCACCGCGCCGGCGGCCACCTCCGGGCGGGTCTCGCGGGTGGGCAGGGAAGTGGCCGTACCGGTGTCACCGCGCAGGAAGGAGTCGCGCAGGGGCCGGACCGCGGCGTTCACGTCCAGCGCGTACCCCGTCCGCGGCGTGACCGCCTTCACCCGGCCGTCGTCGAACGCGACGCCGCCGTCCCTGACCTTCTGGTCGAGGCCCTTCGCGAGCTGTCCGAGGGCCCTCCGGGCCTGGTCCTCGTCGAGGTCCACGACCGGCTCGATGTCACCGCCCGAGCGGAAGAACCCGCCGAACACGCTGACCGGATCGGCGCCGGTGCGCGCCGCACGGTCGACCGTCTCCTCGACGTCGTAGGAGAGGCCGGCGCGCTCCGGATCGAGCCGGCCCGTGCGGTCCCCGACCTCGACGGGCAGCTCCCGGGCGCCGGCCGCGCCCAGCTCCCGTTCCAGCTTCCGCACCGCCTCCGCGCGGCTCAGCCCTCCGATGTCCACTCCGCGCACGGTCGTGCCGGAGTCGATCTGGCCGCCCGTGAGGAGCAGCCCGGCGAGATACAGACCACCGACCCCCACGGCCAGCGCGCCGCCGGCCAGGGCGACGGGCGGGAGGGAGGTGATGCGCGGGACAAGGGTGGTACGGGGGCGCATGGGTCTCCAGAAGATCGATACGAGGGTGCACCCGATGACGCGACGATGCGCGGGCAAACACATCAAGCTATCCATACATCGGGGGCGAACCGGTATGGCCCAGACCACTTATGTCCGAGATCATTCCGGAATCGGCCGGACCGGCCCGGCCGCCGGGCACGGGCACAGAGTGGTAACGACGGACAACGGTGGGGACGTTGACACGGTCTAGGCCACCATGAAGATCTCTTTCCTGATCCACAACGCCTACGGAATCGGAGGCACGATCACCACCACGTTCAATCTGGCCGGGGCCCTGGCCGAACGGCACGACGTGGAGATCGTCTCCGCGTTACGCCACCGGGAACACCCCAACCTGGTCCCGGATCCGCGGGTGCGGCTGCGGGCGCTGGTGGACTTGCGCAAGGAGGCGGACCATCCGCTGCACCGGAGACCCGCGAAGGTGTTCCCGCCCGCCGAATACCGTCACCACCAGTACAGCGAGCTGACCGACCAGCGCATCGGCGAGTGCCTCGCGGCGCTCGACGCCGACGTCGTCATCGGCACCCGCCCGGGCCTCAACGTGCACATCGCCCGCCAGGCCCCGCAGCACGTCCTGCGCGTCGGCCAGGAGCACCTCACGCTCGACAACCACTCGCCGCGGCTGCGCACCGCCCTGCGCCGCGCCTACCGCCGTCTCGACGTGATCACCACCGTCACGGAAGCGGACGCCGCCGCCTACCGGCGCAAGATGTGGCTGCCCGGCGTCCATGTGGAGGCCCTCCCGAACAGCGTCCCCGACCCCGTCCTGCCTCCCGCCGACAGCACCGCCAAGGTGGTGATCGCCGCGGGCCGCCTGGTTCCGGTCAAGCGCTACGACCTCCTCATCGAGGCGTTCGCCCAGGTCGCCGCGGCGCACCCGGACTGGCAGCTGCGCATCTACGGCAAGGGCGAGGAGCAGCCCAGGCTGCGGGAGCTCATCGAGCGGCTCGGCATGTGGAACAACGTGTTCCTGATGGGGGCAGCCACCCCCATGGAAGCCGAGTGGGCCAAGGGCTCGATCGGCGCGGCCGCTTCCAACTTCGAGCCGTTCGGCATGACCATCGTCGAGGCCATGCGCTGCGGACTGCCCGTCGTCAGCACCGACTGCCCCTACGGCCCCGGCGAGATCATCGCGGACGGCACCGACGGCAGGCTGGTGCCGGTCGGAGACCGTGACGCGCTCGCCGCAGCCCTGCTGGACCTCGTCGGCGACGACGAGCGCCGCCACCGCATGAGCCGGGCCGCCCTGGACAACGCGCGCCGTTTCGCCCCCGGCCCTGTCGTCGCCCAGGCCGAACGCCTCCTGGAGGCCGCCGCCGAGGCCAGGAGCACCGGCCGGACGGCCACCCCGCAGCACCACCGCACCCAGAGCGCCCTGACCGGCCGCGGCCACGCCGCCCGCGACGCCGCCCACGCCGCCGCCTCCGGCGTGCTGCGCTCGATACGGAAGGGACGCCGATGAGTACACCGGAAGACAGGACGCCGGGGGAGCCGCGAGAGGGCGTGACGCCGGGCGCGCAGCAGAGGCCGCCGGGCATGCGGCACGAGGGCGGGACGCCGGGCACGCCGCACATCACGACGACGAGCCCGCAGCACGGCTCCCCCCTGCGCGCCGACTGCGCGATCGACAGCGACGGCCGGATCACTTTCCGTCTGCCGTCGGCCCCCGGCGCACGCCCCCGGCTGCTCCTGAGGCTGCGGCCCAAGAAGGGGCGTTCTGAGACGACCCGCCACCTCCTCGACCTGGAGCCCGACCGGTCCGACGGCCACCGGCACGCCGTACTGGAACCACACCCCGTCCTCGACGAGGGCCGCTGGGACCTGTACCTGCTGCCGGAACCCGATGCCGAGCGCCGGCGGCTGCGCCCGGGCCTGCGGGACCTGCGCAGCCTCGTCGACGGCCACCTGCGCGACCGCGCAACGCCGGTCGCGGTCAGGATCCCGTACGTCACGAAGGACGGTTTCCTCGCCCTCAGGGCATGGCGGCGCCCCGCTCACGCGGAGGCCCGCGCCATCGAGGTCACCGACCGGGACATGACCGTCACGGGCCGTCTGCACGGCGCCGAGCTCCAGGCGGACGCCGCCGTGCGTCTGCGCCTGCGCGGCACCGACACCGTACGGACCGTCCGCCCCCGGACCGACGACGACGCCAGGGGCTTCTCCTTCACCGTCGCTCCCGGGGACCTGGCGGGCGGCGGTGGGGGAGCGGCCCGGGTCTGGGACGCCTTCGTGCGCCCCACGGAGGGAGCGCCGCCGATCAGGGTGGGCCGGCTGCTCGACGACGTGGCCGACCGCAAGCACGTGTACGTCTACCCGGCGATCGAAACGGACGGTTCCGCTCTCCGCCCTTACTACACCGTCGACAACGACCTCGCGATAGAGGTGACGTAAGGCCGATCCGCCGAAATGCCCGAAATGAAAATCCCTGGAGTTTGGGATGGTCGTTTCGGTGATGCGCCGCGACAGCGATGTGTGGATTTTGTGCATAGCGGCGGCAAAAAGGGTCAGGGGCTTGTTCTCAACAGCCGCAAATCGGGGAGGGACTTGCGGCTATAACCAAATTCAAGTACCTAGATGAATCATGAACCTGTTCAACCGCGTTGTGCCGTCCCGCCGGCAGGCACAGCTCCCCCCACAGCGTCCCGTCGGCGCACCGGCCTCCTCCACTGCCGTGCTGCCGGACCCCAACCTGGCCGATCTGTCCGGTGAATGGGTCGTCGACCCCGCGCACAGCAGGATCGGCTTCTCCGTCCGGCACGCCATGGTGACCACCGTGCGCGGTTGTTTCCTGGAGTACGAAAGCCGGCTCTACTTCGACGCGTACGACCCCACACGGTCACGGGCCGACATCACTCTGTTCACCGCCAGTGTGGATACCGGGGTGGAACAACGCGACGCGCACCTGGTCGGCCGTGACTTCCTCGACGCCGCGACCTATCCGCGGATGCGCTTCACGAGCACCGGGGTGCAGCAGACGGGCGCCGACCTGTTCAGCATGTCGGGAGAACTGACCATCAAGGGGGTCTCCCGTCCCGTCGTACTCGACATGACCTATATCGGGAATGTCACCGACCCCTTCGGCTACGACCGGGTCGGTTTCGACGGCACCACCACCATCAACCGCTCGGACTGGGGCCTGACGTACAACAGCAGGCTCGCCGAGGGCGGCGCGATGGTGAGTGAGAAGGTGCGCCTCCAGCTCGACATCGCCGCCATCCGTACGCCACCCGCGGGCGGCTGACCGCGCCAAGGCACTTCACGACGGGGCGTCGGCCCCGGCCACGACCCGGAATGTGGCCGGGCCGAGCGTGAGCACCCCGTCGCTCAGGGGGGCGCACCGCACGCCGCCCCGGCCGCGCAGGGCCCGCTGCGCCCCGGGGCCGACGGTCACGTCCATCCACGCGCAGGGCCGGGCGGGCCGCCGCACGGCGAACAGCACCGGCCCGGTGCCGCAGTCGAGCGAGACCGTCGCACCGACGTACGCATCGATGTCGACGCCGCTGAGCAGGATGTTCCGGCGGGTGTGGCGCAGATCGGCGTCGGGCGGGAGGTTCTCCGCCGCCATGATGGTCACCGCCGCGTCGCGGTGGGCGGGCCGGGCGTAGTAGCGGTCGCCGACCAGTCCCAGCCCGCTGCGCACCTCCACCCGGGTCACCCGCTCGTCGGACGGGCCGGGGGACACACCGTCGGACGGCCGTCCGGACATCCGGTGCGTGGGCGACACCAGGAGCTGACGTACCTCCACCTCGGTCATGACGCCCACCCTACGTTTCGGTAACCGGCCTCCGAGCGGCGAGGCCGGGCCTCAGCCGGTCACTCCCGCGGCCCGGGCCCGCGGTCCTCCAGCGGAGCCCGGCCGTCCGCCGCCTCGCCCGCGGTCAGGTGCTCCAGGACCTCGACCAGTTCCTGACAGGCGCGCTCCACGGAGCGCCGTGTGTAGATCTGCTCGGTGATCACCGCGGACAGGATCAGGGCCGTGAGGGCCATCGCCCCGTTGAAGGCCTGGAGCTTCATCATCACCTCGATCCGGCTGAGCCGTTCGAACGGCCCCACCCGGTCGGTCGCGGCCACCGTGGTCATGACCGAGGCGAACAGGGCGCACAGCAGGCTGCCGGCCAGCTGGAACCGCAGGGCCGCCCAGATCAGCAGGGGGTAGACGAGGAACAGCAGGCTGACGGAGCTGTGCGCGGCCAGGGGCACGAGGCAGCAGGCGATGACCGCGAGCCCCAAGGCCTCCTTCCAGCGCGACAGGGGCAGCGGCAGGCGGATCCGGGACAGCAGGAGCAGTACCGGCGTGACGATGAGCACGCCCATGGCGTCGCCGACCCACCAGGCCAGCCAGACCGCCCAGAAGCCGGACTGTTCGATCCTGTCCGTGGCGAGCAGGGTGCCGGCGCCGGTGGTCGCACCGATCAGCATCGCGGTGAACGCGCCCAGGAAGACCAGGGCCAGACCGTCCCGCAGCCGGGCGAGATCGGTGCGGAAGCCGGCCCGTCGCAGCAGCAGGTACCCGACGACGGGGGCGGCCGTGTTGCCCGCCAGGACGCAGAGAGCGGACGGCGTCAGGGAGGTGAGGGAGAGGATGACGAAGAAGGCGCCCAGGGCGATACCGGGCCAGCAGCGCAGCCCGAGGAGGAGCAGGCACGCCACCGAGACGCCGGTGGGCGGCCAGATGGGGGTGACGACCGCGCCTTCGACGACCAGTTCCCGCAACAGCCCCAGCTGCGCCGAGACGTAGTAGCAGGTGGCGACGGCCAGCGTCTCAAGAGTGACGACGACCGGTGTACGCAGACCCTTGCTACCCACCACAGCAGCCATCAGACACCGGGGCCGCCGCCTCGGCGAGGTGGGAGCCGGTGTCGTGCGGCCCTATGGCTGAGCGTCCGGCCCGTCGAGGCCGACCACCAGGACGGCGGCGTCGTCGTCGTGCCCCACACGCTCGGCCCCCTTGATCACGGCGGCCGCGAGCGCGTCCACGTCCATGCCCGCCACCGCCGCGATGCCAGCGAGACGCGTCACCTGGTCCAGGCCCTCCTCCAGCCGCATCGAGGGGCCCTCCACGACACCGTCCGTGAGCAGGACGAACACGCTGCCCGTGGTGAGCTCGTACCGCGTCACCGGGTACGGCATCCCCGCCTGCACCCCGAGGGGCGGTCCGCCCTCGTCCTCGGTGACGCCGGACTTCCCGTCCGCCGTGGCCCAGATGCAGGGCAGATGGCCGGCCCGCGCGCTCTCCAGCACCCCGGCACACGGGTCGAGCCGCATGAACGTGCAGGTGGCGAACAGGTCGGAGCCCAGGGACAGCAGGAGGTCGTTGGTCCTGGCCAGTACTTCGCCGGGCTCACCGGTGACGGAGGCCAGCGCCCGCAGCCCCGCCCGCACCTGTCCCATGAAGGCCGCGGCCTCGATGTTGTGGCCCTGGACGTCACCGATGGCCAGACCGATCCGGCCGTCGCCCAGGGTGAAGGCGTCGTACCAGTCGCCTCCCACGTTCAGGCCCTGGCACGCGGGTGTGTAGCGCACGGCCAGATGCAGCCGGCGGGCGACGGGCAGGTCCCGCGGCAGCATGCCGCGCTGGAGCGCGATCGCCAGCTCGACCCGGGACCGCTGCATCTCGGCGTGTGCGCGCGCCTGAGCGGTCAGGGCCCCGAGCCTGGTCAGCAGCTCGTCGCCGTCGTCCGTCGTGCCGGTGCGGGACATTGATCACTCCGGCGAGCATGGCCACGGTAGGTGACGACCGAGAGGGCACATCACCCGATTTACGTCCATAGGATGATACGCAGGTGAACGCTTTCGCGACGACTCCACGCTCTCCCCAAGCCCTCACGGAGCTGCCCTTTCCGCCTCCGGACCCGTCCGCCGCCCCACCGCCGCCAGCACGAACGTCACACTGATGAGCAGCGCCCAGGCCCCGAACTTCTCCACCCCCACCGGCTCCCAGCCGTGCTGCTGATACGGATAGCGCCATGCGCCGACCAGGGTCGCCAGATTCTCCGCCACCCACAGGAAGAACCCGATCAGCACGAACGACAGCGCCAGCGGCATCCGCCGGCGTACTCCCCGCACGGTGAAACACACCGACGTCCGCAGCGTGACGGCCACGAGCAGCCCGGCCAGCACCCAGCGCGCGTCGGGCAGCCAGTGGTGGCTGAAGAAGTTGACGTATACGGCCGCGGCGACCACGGCCGTGGCCCGTGGCCGATACCGCACGAGCCCCAGATCGAACAGCTGCCAGGCCCGGCAGACGTAGCTGCCCACGGCCGCGTACAGGAACCCGCCGTACAACGGGACACCGGCGAACTTCAGCACCGCCGGCTCCGGGTAGCTCCAGGAGCCGAGCGCCACCTTCACCAGCTCGAAGGCCAGACCGATGACATGACAGGCGGCGATCACGGCGATGTCCCGCCCGCTCTCCCAGCCGCGAGCCCAGAACAGCAGCGTGAGCAGCACACCGTAGACGACCAGCAAGTCGTAGCGCGCCACCGGCAGTTCGGGCAGCAGAGCGGACACGGCCACGCCGGACAGCAGGGCGAGGGCGAACGCGCAGGCCCGCGTCTGTGTCCAGGCGAACGCGAGCAGGTGGCGAACCGGAGCGGACAAGGGGCCGGCGATGCTTGCAGGGATCATGGTGCCCTGTAGGACGGGGCCGGTGCGGCTACCGGTTGCATTGGACCTCCCTGCACGCAGCCGGGACGCCCGTGGTCCCCTTCGCCTGAGTCACAACCTGCCGCAGCAGCAGGGACAGCAGCCGGTCGGCCTCCGGCGCGGCGCACAGCACCCCGAGCGCCTGCTCCAGGCGCCGCCGCCCCGGCCCGCGCCACCACAGCAGATCGGCGGTCCGGACCGCCGGACCACCCGCAGGCGCGTCGGCGAGTCTGTCCGCCCTTAGCCGGCACGCACGGCCGTTGCGCGCCAGACGCCGTGACGCGGGACACACCCGGCGTGCCGCGTCCACGACCGTTCCGACGAGCAGCGGTGCGTAGGAACGGCCCGCCGGGCGGGCGTCGGCGAGGTCGGTGGCCAGCGGCCACAGCGCATGCCGGGTGTCGTCGGCGACGTTGTCGTTGACCACCCGGGCCAGGGCCGCGAGGGCCGGATGCGTACCGGCCGGACTGTCGGTGAAACGGCCGGTGCCCAGCAGCGCGGCGGCCTCCATCAGACAGGCACCGTCGTCCGGGTGCAGATGGGCGAAACGCCCCGGCGCCGGAAGGCCGGACGGGCCCCCGGCAGGCGACTCCACGGGCGCCCGGTGGCCGGGAAGAGCGATCATGGGCGGCCTCCGGCTGTGCTCACACAGGGGTGACGGCGTGCAGGAAGAGGTAGAGCGCCGCGGCCGGGATCCCCGCGCCGGGAAACGTGAGGAGCCAGGCGGTGCCGATCGAACGGGCCACCTGCCAGCGTACGGCGGAGAAGCGCCGGGTGGCACCGGAACCCAGGATGGCGGCGGTGATGGTCTGCGTGGTGGAGATCGGCGCCTTCACCAGGAACGCGGTGGTGTAGAGGACGGCCGCGGCAGCGGTCTCGGCGGCGAAACCGCGCGGCGGATCGAGGTGCACGATGCGCCGCCCCAGGGTGGTGATGATGCGACGCCCGCCGGTGTACGTACCGGCGGCCATGGCGGCCGCCACGGCGGCGATCACCCACACCGGCACCGAGAAGCCGTCCTGCCAGCCGGCCGTGACCAGCGCCAGCACGATGACCCCCATGGTCTTCTGAGCGTCCTGCAAACCGTGCCCCAGCCCCATTGCGGCGGCGGAAACGGTCTGCGCCACGCGGAACCGCCCCATGGTGCGCCGGGGTGTCGAACGCCGGAACACCCACAGGATGCCGGTGTGCAGGAGGTACCCGAGCACCACGCCGACCAGCGGGGACAGCAGCATCGGCAGGATGACCTTGTCCAGGATCCCCGACCAGTGCACCGTGGCGGACGCGGCGAGCGCGGCCCCGACCAGCCCGCCGATCAGGGCGTGCGAGGACGACGTGGGCAACCCCCGCCACCAGGTGAAGACGTTCCACCCGATGGCGCCGATGAGCGCGCACAGGACGAGCAGCAGCCCTGAAGTCGCCTCGGGCGCCCCGATGATGCCGCTGCCGACGGTCTGGGCGACCCCGGTGCCGAGGAAGGCGCCGAAGAAGTTCATGACCGCGGCCATGGCGAGGGCCACACGCGGCGTGAGGGCCCGGGTGGAGATGGAGGTGGCGATCGCGTTCGCGGCGTCGTGGAAACCGTTGGTGAAGTCGAAAGTCAGTCCCACGATGATGATCAGCACCACGAGGGTCAGCTCCATGTCCGATCACCTCCCGACGCCCGGCCGCAGGCTTCCATCGTGCGCTCCCCGGGCGGTGAGGGGCTGCGCGACTACGCCACGCGGGGCGAGCCGCCCGACGGGACCCGGGGAGACGGATGCCCCGCTTTACGGTGTCGTGATGCGATCTGTTCCTCCATGGGCTCTGGTGTCATCGGGGTGTGCGCCGCTCTTCCTCATCGTGGGCTGGGTGGTGGCGGCGTCACTGCAGGGTCCGCCCTACGACCCCGCCTCCCAGACGATCAGCGTCCTGGCAGCGCCCGGGAACTCGGGGTCCTGGGTGATGACGGCGGCGTTCATCGCGCTGGGGTTCTGTCACCTGCTGACGGCCTGGGGCCTGCGGCCGGCCGCGACCGCGGGGCGGACGGCCCTGGCGGCCGGAGGTGTGTCGGCGCTGGCGGTGGCCATGTTCCCGGCGCCGAGCAGCGGCGGGTCCCTGAGTCATGGTTCCGTGGCCGCCGTCGGCTTCACCCTCCTGGCGGCCTGGCCCGTCCTGGCCGCCCGGGCCGGTACCGCCGTGCCGTGGGCCCTGCGGCCCTTCCCCTCTCTGGGGGCGACCGCGGTCATGGCGGCCGGCGCGGCCTGGTTCCTGATCGAGCTGCACCTCCGCGGCGTGGCCGGTGTGGCCGAGCGCGCGGTGACGACCCTCCAGTCGGTCTGGCCCTTCGTGGTCGTCCTCTCCTGCCTGCGCGCATCCGTGCGCGGCGGGGCCCCGCGCTGACCGAGCGGTCCCAAGCATTGACAGGTACGGACCAAGAGGTGACTCTGAGAGCGCTCTCAAAGTTTCGAATCGGCCAACTTTCGAACGGAGGCAGCGCGTGTTGCGAACTCTCAGGCGCCGGGCCACGGCCGCGGGGCTGTCCCTCGCCACGATCCTCGCCGGCTCACTGCTGGCGACCGGAACGGGCGCTTCGGCCCACGCCGCCGTCCCGGCGACGATCCCGCTGAAGATCACCAACAACTCGGCCCGCGGCGAGCAGTTGTACATCTACAACCTCGGCACGGAACTCTCGACCGGTCGGCAGGGCTGGGCCGACGCGGCCGGCACCTTCCACCCGTGGCCGGCCGGCGGCAACCCGCCGACCCCCGCTCCCGACGCCTCGATCCCCGGCCCGGCCGCGGGCCGGTCGGCCACGATCCGCATGCCGAAGTTCTCCGGTCGCGTGTACTTCTCCTACGGCCAGAAGCTGGTCTTCAAGCTCACCACCGGAGGCCTGGTCCAGCCGGCGGTGCAGAACCCGTCCGACCCCAACCGGAACATTCTGTTCAACTGGTCGGAGTACACGCTCAACGACTCCGGCCTGTGGATCAACAGCACACAGGTCGACATGTTCTCCGCTCCCTACGCGGTGGGAGTGCAGCGAGCCGACGGCAGCACCGTGAGCACCGGCCGGCTCAAGCCCGGCGGATACAACGGCTTCTTCAACGCCCTCAGGGGGCAGCCCGGAGGCTGGGCCAACCTGATCCAGACCCGATCCGACGGCACCGTGCTGCGCGCGCTGTCACCGCTGTACGGTCTGGAGACCGGCGCCCTGTCCGCCACCGTCATGGACGACTACATCAACCGCGTCTGGCAGAAGTACTCCTCCTCGACCCTGACGGTCACCCCCTTCGCCGACCGGCCCGGCACGAAGTACTACGGCCGGGTCTCCGGCGGCGTCATGAACTTCACCGACAGCGCCGGTGCTGTCGTCACCAGCTTCCAGAAGCCGGACGCGTCCTCCGTGTTCGGCTGCCACAGGAGGCTCGACGCCCCGAACGACCAGGTGCGCGGGCCAATATCACGCACCCTGTGCGCCGGCTTCAACCGCTCCACGCTGCTGGTCAACTCCAGCCAGCCCGACGCCAGTGCCGCCGACTTCTACAAGGACAACGTCACGAATCACTACGCGCGCAAGATCCACGCCCAGATGGCGGACGGAAAGGCGTACGCCTTCGCCTTCGACGACGTGGGCCACCACGAATCGCTCGTGCACGACGGCAACCCGCGCCAGGCCTACCTCACGCTCGATCCCCTCAACTGAACGGTCCGACATCGCCGCCGACACCGCGAACCGAACGCGGTGGCGGCGGCTTTGCCGTGTCCCTGCGAGGGTGAGTCCTTGTCATGGGGCAGGAGCCGGTCGAGTGCGACCACATAGTTGGCTGTTCATCAGTTTTGAAAATCAAATACAACTTTGCCATCCCTTGGTGTAGCTCGCCCGCCGATTACGTGAGCCTCATTGGCATCACCCGGTGACCACAACCCCGCCTAAGGCAAGGGCAGTTGTGGTCACACTCCCCCCACGCTCCGGTGAGAGGCACCCACGATGACGATGAACCACGCCCTGCGGTACGGCAGCCGCACGCTCGCGTTGACGGCGACCGCACTCGGGGTGATCGCTGCGGCGGTCCCGGCCGCCGCCGAGGAACAGCCCACCGCGGAGCAGATCCTGGCCGATTGCGCTTCCGGCCAAGGCAAATGCAGCTTCAACTCACCGCAGCTCGGCAAGGCCTACCTCGGTGAGCCCCGTCAGGTCTCCGAACTGCTCTTCAACTGCACCGACTCGCCCGCCTCCCAGTCGATGTCATGGGCCGACACCGTGGGCTCATCCCACTCTGTGGGAGGCTCGGTCACCGTGGGCGGCGGTATCGAGGGCATCATCACGGCCAGCGTGACCGCGACGTACAACTACACCTGGCAGAGCTCGCACACGGAGACGAGTTCCTTCACCGTCACCGTGAAGCCCGGAGAGGTGGGCTGGATCTCCCGCGCCCAGGTCATGCGGCAGATATCCGGCACGTGGCAGACCCACTACGACGACCCCAAGTGGGGCCACTACTACTGGTTCGTGCCGGACACGGTCACCGGCCCGGCCCCGAACGGCACGGACGGCAAACACAGCGCGGTCGTGGTCAAGTCCCGCACGATGACCTCCGACGAGAAGAAGCTGTGCGCCGGCGGGTCCACCCAGGACAAGGTCTTCACCCGCAGCCACTGATCCGGCCCGCCGCGACGCCCACGGGTGCGACACACGCGCCGGCGACCGGCCCCGTCGGATGGTTCTCGTCCGGCGGGGTGCACCGCAGCGGCGTCAGCTCGCGGCGGTCACCGTGGCGGGATCCACCCCGGTCAGCTCGACGATGCGGTGCGGTGCCACACCGGCGGCCAGCGCTCGTCCGATCAGGCCGTCCCGCCCGTCCGCGCAGTCGCGGTAGGCGAGCAGCTCCTCCTCCACCCGGGCCAGCGGCTCCGGCGCCATCTGGTGGCGGAGTCGGTTCAGCTCCTCCTCGCTCAGCGGGACGGGCAGCCGTTCCGCTCCCTCGGGCACGGCCCCCCTCTCCTCGGGCGGCAGCAGACGCAGGTACGGCGAGGTGGGCGTGCTTACCTGGGCGTCGAGCCAGGCGCGCACCGCGGGAGTCTCCATGCACGCCAGTTCACCGACGGCCGCCGGAACCACTCCGAGCTGCGCGGACGCGTCGTCAAGCAGGAACAGGTAGGCGTCGTCGGTCATCCTCGGCTCCTTGTCTCCAGGGTGCTGATCGACATCCCATTACCCCGCCGCGCCCGGAATACCGCCCGATCACCTCGGAGAGGGAACACCACTCGGATGACGGGGCTCATGCGGGGGAGGCGGCCCGGCGCCGGGTCTCGGTGAGGTGGGTGCTGATGTACGAGGCGAGGACGAGCGCGTCCCTGGGTTCGTCGGCGCGGAAGGCGATGCGGCGCAGCAGGGTGACGCCGTCGAGGGCGATGCCTTCGCGGGCGAGGACGAAGACCAGCGTGAGGAAGGCGGCGCGGGCGTTGCCGTCGTCGAAGGGGTGGAAGAAGCAGACGTCGAGGTAGGCGCGGGCGGCGCGAGCGGTCAGGGGAAGGGGCCGTGCGGCGTCGCGTGCGCTCTCGGCCAGGCAGGCGTCCAGGCGGGCCCGCATGCCGGGGCCGAGGCCGTAGCGCTCCCGCCCGCCCTTCGCGAAGGCGGGCCGGCTGCGCAACGACGGCGGCTCCTGCGCCCCCAGGACATGCAGCTGCCAGCGCTGTAGCAGCCCGAAGTCGAGGCGGGCGCCGCTCGCGGCGTCGGCCCGCAGCAGCTCCAGCGCGGTCAGCAGGCCGCGGGCCCGGTCCGGGGCCAGGGGGCCGTCGAATGCGCGGACGTCCTCCGCCGCGCCGTCGCGGGACGGGGTCACCGGTCCGTACTCCCCGCTGTCCGGGGCCTGCTGCCACGGCACGCTCTCCCGTACGGCGAGCCAGCGCTCCAGGTGGTCCGGCAGCGGCTCGGGGGACGGTGCCCGGTCGGCCGGCCGCAACGACTGCGCGAGCCGCTCCGCGACGTCGTCGACCAACGCAGCGTCAGGGCCGGTCCAGCTCAGGAACCGCCCGCCGATCGCACCCTCGACCAGTTCCTCCGCGATGTCGGGTGCGACGGCCCAGCGGTCGAGGAACCAGGTGAGCACCTGGTGGCAGTGTCGGTGCCAGCCGCTGCCGCAGCCGGTGCGGTCGGTCACCTGGAGGATCAGGTTGCGGGCGGCCCGGTCCCACAGGATCCGGTCGTCCTCGACGGTGTCCAGGTCCAGCGGGTACGCCTCGATCCAACCGGCGAGACTTTCGAGCCATGCGCGCCATTCGCACAAGGCCGCGACCACGCGGGTGAGCGTCTCCTCGGGGGTGGTGATCGAGTCGCGCGGGCAGCACCAGTGCCCGACCGGCCCTCCGTCGAAGTCGCCTTCGTCGTGCGACCAGCGCCAGCCCGCCGCCCAGCGGCCGTAGTACTCCATCAGGGCATGGGACATGGCATCCGCCCACTGCCTGGCCTCACCCCAGCTCCAGTCGCTCATCACCGGATCGGCGAACGCGACATCCGGCCGACGCGGCACACACCGGGCCGGCCCGAGCGAGCGAACCACCTGCTCCGCGGACGCGGCGTCGAAGGGGTGGCGGGCGGGGTCCACCTCGTCCCAGCTCAGGAACCCAGGTGCCGGCACAGGTGTCACCGCACAAGCCTGCCACGCCCGCCCCGCGCCGGATCAAGCGAATATCCGCCGGGACCTCGCGATCCGGGTGGGCACGCGGGCACATGGGCGGCGCACCTCAGGACCCGGCACCGGCTGTCTCCCAGCCGACCGCCCCACCGCCCGTGGCCGCGTCCCAGGGCCGGGGACCGGTGCCGTGCGTCCAGGCCTCCAGCATCTCCCGGTCCACGCACACGATCCCGCACTGCTCGGCGTACTCCAGCGCCGGCGCCGTGAAGTCGCTCGTGCTGACCAGCACGGCGACGTCGGCCTCGTGCACGGTGAAGCACGTGCCGCCGAACCGCTGCAGATCCTGGGAACCGACCCGGTGGGACTCGCCGTACTGCTTGCACTGGATGACGACACGGCGCCCGTCGGGCGTCGCCGCCACGACGTCGGCGCCCAAGTCCCCGGCACCTCCCACGACTTCGACTCCCGTGCAGCCCTCCCGTGCGCAGAGAGCCGCGATCGCTTCCTCGAACTCCTCCGGTGTCAGGGCGTCGTAGTCGGCGACGGCCTCGGCGGCCGCCCGCCGGCGGGGAACCGGTGGAGCCTCCAGCTCCTCGGCCGCCTCCCTGGCCGCCTCGTCGAGTGCTACGGCGGCCCGGCGTGCCACTCCCGCCACACGCATCCGGCGCCGCAGGCCCAGGCAGCCCGCGACACCTATGAGGACCAGGACGAACACCCAGGCCGGACGCCGCTCGACGGTGTTCGCCGCCACTCGGACGGCGAGGCCCAGGACACTCACGACCACGGCGAGAAACACGAAGAACAGGGCCGTCGACCGAAGATCGAACGGGTACCGGCGGCGGCGCTTGACGAGCCGAGTGTGCTGCGGAGGCACGGTCACGACATCCCCCCTCTTGGGACCAACAGCAAGATCACTCCCACCGTCTTCCCAAGATCACCGGCTTCACCGCTCCTGCCGCCGGGTGCGACACCTGCTCGGGGGTGCCGTCGCCCGGTGTCATCGTTCCCGGAGACGCCACCACCACCAGCGCCCCGCGGTCCACTCGCTCACCCACCCCGGATTCGGCAGCGTGCGCCGCTCGAACTCCGCGTCGATCCGCTCCACCAGGCGGCCCAGATCCGCGCGGGCTCCGGGAGGCAGGTGCCGCAGGACCTCTTCCAGGTCGTCTCGACCGTCCTCGATCTCGATGCCGGGACTTTCGTAAGGGCCTTCCAGGTAACGCCCCGGTTGGCTGAAGGCCCTCTCGAAGCGGCTGAGGGCTACAGCGACGGCATCGGGCCACAGGCGTTCGACTTCAACACGCCGCACAGCGGCTCTGGTTCGGGCCGACACGGCCGGGATCCGGCGGACCAGTGTGTGCTTGGGGGGCCGCCACCGCTGGGCGCGGACGGCCTTCGGGCGCCTACGCGGCATTGCCCTTTCGGATCAGAATCATGACGGCATCCTGCCACAGCCGACGACCAACAGTGCGGTTCAATCAGGTACTTGGGGCGTAGGTGCAGGTGGCCATCGCGGGGGAGGGAGGGCGGTGCCGCGGGCAGGATGGTGTCGATGCCGTAGCGGCTACCGCTCCCTGCGGGGGCGTTCACGCTCTCCAGCCGAGTCGCCGGCCGGAGGCGAAGCTCAACGTCGTCGGGGCGGCCCAGTTGAGCGACGCTGTCCCGCCGGCCGTCGGCGAGAGCCCTCAGTCCGCCGGGCTGTGGGCCCATCGCCGCTCTCGCCCGGCCCTCATGCCGCCGCGGGCGCAGCCGGCCCGCATCGGGGGCCGCGCCCGCAGTTCTGGTCCCTGCCCGTGCTGAGGACCGCGGACTACGACTTGTCGCGTCCACCTAGGGCCCGGACCACCGACCAGAGCAGGCGCTCGTTCTCCGCGGCCGCGCCGCCCGGGTAGGCATAGCGGCGGCGGGTGTACGCGTACGCGTAGCCCTGGCGGGGGTCGGCAAGGGCGAGGGAACCCGCGGCGCCGCTGTGGCCGAAGGCGCCGGCCCCGACGGAGTCGAATTGGCAACCGATGGTGTTGAAGCCCAGGCCGAAGGCCTTCTGCGAGCCGCTCACCAGGTCGTTCCCCTCGGAGTGGACCCGCGCGAACTCCGCGGCGGTGTCCGGCTTCAGGAGCGGGCCGTCCCCGTCCAGGCCGAACGCGGCCGCCGCATACATGCCGGCCAGACCGCGCGCGGAGCCGATGCCGCCCGCCGACGCCTGGCCCTTCGCGCGGACCAGACGCGAGTTCGGGAAGTCCTCCAACTCGACGCTGTCAGAAGCGTGCTCGTTGAACGCGATGCCGCCCAGGCTGTACGGGCTGTACGGGGAGGCGTCGATCTCGGCCTGCTGCTCGGGCGTCGGCAGCATCGGCAGGGTACTGAGGAACCGTGGCTCCTCGGACTCCGGCAGACCCAGCCACAGGTCCAGGCCGTACGGAGCGCGGATCCGCTCCTCGTACCACTCCTGGAGGGTGCGCCCGGTGACCCGGAACACCACTTCGCCGACCAGCGCGCCGATCACGTAACCGTGGTAGCCGAAGAACTGCCCCGGCTGCCAGAACGGGCGCTGCCCGGCCAGCAGGGCCGCGATCGCCCGGTCGTCGGCCAGCTCCTGCGGGGTGAAACCGGCGTCCAGGCCGATCACTCCGGCCCGGTGCGCCAGCAGCTCACGCAGGGTGATCCCGCCTTTGCCCTCGGCGGCGAAGTCCGGCCAGTACGAGGCCACGGTGCGGTCCAGGTCGAGGACGCCGTCCTGGACCAGCAGCGCGGTCACCAGGTACGCGGCGCCTTTGGTGGACGAGAAGACGCCGAGCAGCGTCTCCCCGGTGACACCGTCCGACCACAGGTCCACGACCCGCTCGCCGTGCCGGTGTACGACCATCTGTGCGCCGGGCGCGTGTTCCTCGCCCGCGAGGAAGACGGCGAATTCTTCCCGTACTCCCTCGAAACCGGCGGCCACCGTGCCGTGGACTGCCATGAACCCCTCCCGAACTCCCCTGCGGATCTTGTGCTTTCGGCAACGGGACAGCGTAGGCCCCTATTCCTCGGGCGACGACCGTTCTGCACCCGGGCGAGGGCAGTGCGAGCGAGGGCCGGCCGCCGTCGCGCGACGCGATGTCGGCCTGTCACGGACCTGTCCCTCCGAGAGCGGCCCGCCGGGTAACGTACATCTCTTCGGGCGCCGTTGGGCCCTGGAGTCCAAGAGGTCGACGCCGATGATGTCTGGCGCATTGCCTGTCGTGTGGAGCTTGCCCCCTCAGGATGCCCGAGCCGGATGGCGGGCCTTGTGCTGGAGCGTCGGACCGAGCGACGTACTCGCGGTGATGCTGGTCCAGGAGCGGCACCTGCGCCATTCCCCGTATGTGAAGGGGTGGGTGGGATGGAGCGTTGCGGCTCCGTGTGACGGCGTCCTGGTCGTGGTCTCGGGCGGGGTGGAGCATCGCACCTCCGTGACCGGCATTCCCGCGTGGACCAGCCACCTGGCCCTGCTCCCGCGGTCACGGTTCCTGCTGGCCTCGGGCCGCATATCCCGGGACCGGCACGGGACGTGGGAGAGGAACGCGGTCGTCTACGCCCGTGATGGACGACCGGTGAGTCGCTTCTGCGCCGGCGACGACATCGACTACCTCCTCACCGACCGCGACGGCGGCATCTGGACCTCGTACGGTGACGAGGGCATCTACGGGGGCCACCCGGAGTCGAGTGCCGGCCTTGCCCGCTGGGACGCCGACGGCACCCGCACCTGGGACCCTGGAGGACGACTCCCCGTATGGCCCCTCGGCGGAAACGCGGCCGCCACCGAGGGTGCCGTGACCTGGCTCGCCTGGTACAGCCACAAGGGTGCCTTCCTCTCCCGGGTCGCCCCCGGCACCGGCGACATCACCACCTACCGCAACCCCCTGAGAGACACCGACGGCATCGCCGTCCGCGGCACCCGGATGCTCCTCACTCGCCGCTTCCACGACCGCCCCAGCGTCGAACTGAGCCGCGCGGAGCTCGTCGACGATGCCTGGGTGATCACCACTCAGGAGAAGCTGCGCCTGCCGGGGCCGGTAGTCATGCACTGCGCTCAGGGCCGCGACGGGGTCCTCTGGCTCCGCGCCGGCGACAGCTGGCTCCGCGTCGAAACGTCCGCATCCGCGCGTGCAGCGGGATAGGGTCACGCACATGGAAAACGTGCGTTCGACAGGACCGATGGGCTTCCGGTAGCCCGCCGGGACATACCTGGCGGTGGCTGCGATCGGAGTCCCGTGACACGCACCGCTCATCATCTTCCTCCTGCACACAGCCGGAGTGCACACGCCTGTTCATCAGGAAAGCCCTGGCGCTCCGTGATCCTCTACGACCTCAGGTACAGCGCACGCACCTTCGCCGATGCCGCACGACAGTCCAGGCGGCCCCAACCCCGCACGGTCCGCAGGACGGTTGCGGTCTACTCGTTCGCCCGGTACCAGCGGGACCGCTCCGTGGCCGAGTGGTCCGCGACAGAGGAACGCCGGGCGCGGCAGCGACTGCGAGCCGAAGCCGGCGCTCTCCTGCGGCTGGTGCATTCCACCGCCGGCGAGCTCGCGCTCGATGCGGTGGACACGATCGACATCGTGCCGGCGCGGCATCGGCGCAGCTCGCTCTGGCTCGCATAACGGCCGGCACGCGTATCAGCCCGCACGCATGGCCGCCGCCACCGGTCGGCATCGAGGCGAGCCGGTCAGCTGATCAATACGCCCGGGTTGAGGACGTGGCGGGGATCCAGGGCGTCCTTGGCGGCTCGCAGTGCCAGCGCGAAGGGATCCGGGCGCTGGAGGTCGTAGCCGGGACGGTGGTCGCGGCCGACGGCATGGTGGTGGGTGATGGTGGCGCGGTAGCGGTGCAGTACGTCGCTCGCGGCAGCCTTGATGTCGTCCCAGATCCGCACTTCGTCGTTCGGACGGCCGGCGACTGCCACGGTGAAGTAGGGCGCGGCGCCGTCGGGATAGACGTGCGTCAGGCGGCAGTTGACGGTCGCCGGGTGCCCCGTGGCCTTCGACGCGACGGAGCCCACCTCGGTGCGGACGGCGTCGATCAGGGCCGGAACCCGGTCCCAGGTGGCGGCGGTCTCGAAAGTCTCCACGACGGCGCCCATGCGGGCCAGGCCGTCCCGCAGATAGGGCATGCGCAGGAACGCCGACCGCCAGGCACTCACCGCCGTGTCGGCGGGGTCCTCGCCGTCCGCCGCCGGTGTCCCGCCACGGCTGCCAGGGTCACGGCTGTCCCGGCCACCACGGCCGCCATGGGCGCGGGCCAGTTCCAGGGCGCTCGCGAGCCGGCCGTCGACGGGTGAGGCGGCGGACTCGAAGCCGAGGACCAGGACGGAGGAGCCGTCGTGCGAGGCGCCGGACAGCAGCGCCTCGCCGGGGTCCAGCAGGCGGCAGTTGGCGGGGGAGAGGTCGGCTTGGGCGATGGCGCGCACCGCCTCCAGCGCCTGCTGGAAGTCGGCGAACGTCACGGACGCCGAAGCCTTGTGGCGTGGCCGCTCCTGGAGGCGCATCCACGCCTCGGTGATGATGCCGAGCGCGCCCTCGGAGCCGAGGAACAGGCGGTCGGGTGAGGGACCCGCACCGGAGGCGGGCAGCCGCCAGGACGTGCACGGCCCGGCGGGCGTGACGACACTCAGGGACTGCACGAAGTCGTCGATGTGCGTGCGGCCGGTGGCGTAATGGCCTCCGGCCCGGGTGGCCAGCCAGCCGCCGAGGGTGGAGAACTCGAAACTCTGCGGGAAGTGGCGCAGGGTGAGGCCGTGGGGCCGCAACTGCGCCTCCAGCACGGGGCCGAGCGCCCCTGACTGGATGCGGGCCGAGCGACTGACGGTGTCGACCTCCAGGACCCGGTCCATCGACGTCAGATCGAGTGACAGCACCGCCCGGTGGGTGTCACCGCGGTACTCCACGCCGCCGACCACGGAGGAGCCGCCGCCGAAGGGGATGACGGCCACGCCCCGCCCGCCGGCCCAGTCCAGCAGATCGGCCACCTCCCGGTCGTCGGTCGGGCGGGCGACCAGGTCGGGGATCCGGCCCGGCCGGCCGCGCAGGGCCCGGATGATGTCGCGATAGGCCTTGCCCATGGCATGCGCGGCGCGCACGTCGGGATCGGCCGTGAGGAGGTGCGCCAGCGCTGTCGGAGGTCTCACGCCGGGGCGGCCGATCGACAGGTCGGCGACCCGGGGCAAGGGCAGCGGGCGGGCCGGGGTGCCAGGCAACAGGGCCCCCAGCGCCACGCATTCGGCGTCGTCGGGGTGGGCGTCCGTGTACCCCCAGCCCCACCAGGAGCGGGTGCGGGAGGTGCCGGAGGGTGAGGCGGACATGCGCGCTCCCAGCGAGGCCGGTGAAGTGACCCATCGGAAAATTACCGTAAGGTAATATTGAACGCATGACAATGCCTCCCTCGAAGGCCGGCACCAAGGGGGTCCCCAGGGCCGCCCGCGAACGACAGGTTCTGGACGCTGCGACCGAGGAGTTCGGACGCCGCGGCTACGAGGCCACCACGGTGGCCGCCATCGCCGCCCGGGTCGGCGTCACCAAGCCCCTGCTGCACCACTACTTCGGCAGCAAGCAGGATCTCTACCTCGCGTGTCTGAACCCGGTGGGCGACCGGCTGCTGCACGCCGTCCGCACCGCCATGGCAGGGCCCGCCTCCGCCGCGCAGCCCACCGCCCTGCGCGTGCTGCACGCCCTCTTCACCGCCCTGGACGGGCAGCGCGAGGCATGGTTCGTCCTCTACGACACCACGCTGCCGCCTGACAGCGACGCCGCCCGCCGCGCTGCGTACTACCGCCGTGCCATCGACGATCTCGCCGCGACCGGCACCGCCGACCTCCTGCGGTCGACCGGTTCCGGCGACCCGCTCGACGCGGACGCCCTCGCCCACGCCTGGCGCGGCCTGTGCACCGCACTGGTCCGCTGGTGGGTCGGCCACCCCGACCAGTCGCCCGAAGCCATGACGCAGCGCTGCGCACGACTCTTCACGGCCGGCCGCATCCTCCTCACGGAGCCTTCGAGTGACGTGACGTGACGGAGCGCGGGCGCGGGAGCGCCCAGGTTCGGCCCCCTGCGCCGTTCAGGCGACACGGTGGATCCGAAGGACGTGGCCGGTGACCTCTGCGGTGCGGCTATCCGGTCCGGTCGCCACCCCGGTCTCGCCGGTACGCCGAAGAGGCCCGTGCGGTCGAGGAAACGGTCGCGCCCCGGCCGAAGGTGTGTGGGGGGGGCGCGGGGCGGGCGGGGGC
>NZ_JBEZWN010000017.1:99101-126689 GCF_040637495.1 Streptomyces sp. NPDC029044 | reverse complement strand
GGTTGTCCGTCGCACCACCAAAAGGGGTGAACGGTCGTAACTTTCCCGTGCGGGTCGCGTTCTGTCGCGCTAGGAGATCAAGCGGACACGCATCGTCATGCCGCGGCCAACTCCCGTCGCCGCGCCCGGATCACACCGCGGCCGACTCCGGTCACCGTGCCCCGATCACACCGCAGCCGGCTCCCGTCGCCGTGCCCGCCGTCGTGCGGCGGCCTCCGGGTCGAGTGCCGGCACCGCGGCCGGCAGCTGCCGGGTTGTACGGCTGGACCGTCACGTCGAGGGCGGGCGTCGGCTCGTCGGCGATGAGGAGCCGGGGTTCGCACGCGAGCGCCATGGCGCGAGGCGCGCCGCACCGCCTGTGACGCCTGTCAATTCCCGGGGTAGGCCCAGGGATTGACGCGACAGCGGATGCCGTCGTGGTCGAGGAACTTGGTCTGCTGCTGCATGACCGGCGCCAGGTCGCCGTTCTTGTCGCAGGTGACGTGGTTGTAGCCGAGGCGGTGGCCGACCTCGTGGTTGATGAGCATCTGCCGGTAGGCGTGGATCCGGCTGTCGCCGTAGGTCGGTGAGCCCTGGGCCCACCGGTAGGCGTTGATCATCACGCGTTCGGTCGCGGCCGAGTCGCAGGAGACGTTGTCCTGGGTGGTGTCCAGGCCCGACTTGGCGCACCAGTCGGCGGTCGTGCCGGGGCTGGCGAGGGTGATCACGAAGTCGGGCTTGCCGGAGTAGATGCGCTCGAAGGTGCGCGCGCCGTTGTGGGCCCAGCTGCGCTGGTCGTTGAGCGTCTGCTGCACGGCCTCGGCGAACAGTGCGCCGTCCAGCCCGAGTCCCTGCTCCACGTCGACGCGGTAGGTGAACTTCTGCCCGGCACCCGGCGCCTCGGCGATACCGGGGACGGCGTCGAACCTCCCGGAACCCTTGAGCTCGGCGCCGAGCGGGTACGTCCTGCTCATCTTCTCGTCGTACGTCAGCGGCTTGACCTCGGGGGCGGGCGCCCGGCCGTCCGCGCGGGACGCGGAGTCGCGGACGTCGCGGGCCTGGTCGGGGGCGGACTGCGACTGCACGCCGGCGCCGCCGTTGTCGTCGGCGACCTGGCCGGCGACGACGACGGCCAGCACGGTGGTGACGGCCGCGGCCGCGATGCCGGTGAAGGCACGCCCCTTGCCGCCCTTGCCCGGCACGGGCGCGCCGGTGGGCCTCACGTCGCCCTGGCCGACGGACCCGGGGTCGGCGGCGGTGCCGACGCTCCAGTCCGTGACGGAGGCGTAGGCGTCCGCGGCGTGCGCGGAGGCGGGCGTGCGGGGCGCGAAGACGTCGTCCTCCTCGTCGACGAAGGCATCGAGATAGTCCTGCCGCGGCCCGGGCACGGATGCCCGGCGCTGCCGCGGTATGGGAGCACCGACTTGGGCGGGTGCCCCGCCGCTCCCACTCAACTCACCCCAGCCGCCTCCGCCTTCGCGCTGCTCGGGATGGCCGCACCGGGCTTGCGGAAACCCGTGCGCGGGGGTGCCGTCGGGCAGCCGCGGCACCCCGCGCGGCGGCGTACCACCGGCCACCCTCGGCATTCCGTGCGCGGGAGTCCCGTCCGGCAACCGCGGAACGCCCTGCGCGGTCGCCCCATCGGCGACCCACGGAACATCACGCGCCGGAGTCCCGTCCGCCGACATCGGCACACCACGCACAGGAGTCCCATCCGCCAACCGCGGAACACCCTGCGCCGAAGTCCCGTCCGCCACCCGCGGAACACCACGCACAGGAGTCCCATCCGGCAACCGCGGAACACCCTGCGCCGGAGTCCCGTCGGCAAGGCGCGGTACCCCGCGCACCGGCGTGCCGTCCGGCAGGCGTGGGAGGCCCTGGGGCGGTGTGCCGTCCGGGTGCCAGCCGTCGGGCAGGCGCGGCATGCCGTGCGGCGGCGCCGCCTCCGCCGGCGCCGGGCGCGGCCCCGGCACCCTGCGCGGGCCCGGCGACGGCCAGCCGCCCTGCGGGGCACTGGGCGGTGCGCTGCGGGCCCCACGGCCGGCGTCCGACGCCTGGCCCTGGCCCGGCCTCTGCCCCTGCCCCTGCGTGGCCCCGGTCCTGCCGTTCCGTACTGCGGTGGTGTCCGCGCTGTCGCCCTTGGCGACCGGTCCGCGGCGGCTGTGGCGTCCCACGTCGCGCCTCAGCCCCCCATGCTCTCGTCGGTGCCTTCTTCGTCGACGGCGTCGCCCCCGGCGTCCGCCCGGTCGGCCCGCCTCGCTCGCTGCGCGCCCAACTCTCCCGCGTCTTCAAGGAGTTCACGAAACGCCAGAGCCACTGTCTCCGGGTACTCCATCATCGCCACATGACCCGCGTCGGGCAACGTCACCAGCCGGGAATCGCGGAAGGCCCGAGCCGCTTTCTGGGCCATGCGGAAGCCGACGAGCTGATCGCGGCCCCCGTAGACGAGGAGGGTCGGGGCGAGGACCCGTTCGGCCTGGCGCCACAGCCCCTGTTGCCCGCCCAGGGTGTACGCGTTGACGATCCCGCGCGCGGAGCGCGCCATCGCGTCCCAGAAGTACGGCAGCCGCAGCCGCCGCTCCATCTCCTGCACGGCGTTGCGGAATCCTTCCGGCGTCACCCGCCCGGGATCCCCGTAACACAGCGCCATCACGCCGCGGACCCGCTGCTCCGCGGTCCACTCCCGGGTGAGCCGGGTGAAGAGCAGGGCGACTCCGGGCACCGCAAGCAGCCCCGTGGGCACGGCTGAGCGCTGCACTCGGATTTCCGGCAGGGCGGGCGACACAAGCGTGAGCGTACGGACCAGATCGGGCCGGACCGCGGCGACACGTGTGGCGATGGCGCCGCCGAGCGAGTTCCCGAACAGGTGCACGGGACCGCGACCGGAGGCGTCGAGGTAACGGATGACCGCGCGTGCATGCCCCGTGACGGAGTAGTTGCCGTCGTCCGGTGGCGGGGAGTCGCCGAAGCCCGGCAGGTCGAGGGCCTCGCCGTCGACGACGCCGTCCAGCAGCATCATCAGCGCCGACCAGTTCTGCGAGGAACCGCCGAGGCCGTGCACGAACAGCGCGGGCGGCAGCCCCTCGCGCGCGGGAGGCCTCGACCGGACCGTCAGCGTGACGCCGGGCAGCTCGACCGACCGCAGGCGCTCCCCCTCCGCGACCCGGACGGTCCCCACCTTCGGCAGCACGTTGGCGGGCGGCACGAACGGCAGCTCGGTCGAAGACATGCGGCAATGTTACGAGACGATCACGCAGTGACTCATGTGTTCGCCTGTGTTCGCCGTCACAGGATTCGGCCGTTGATCGGGCGAAAGAGGAGGCACTCGGGCGCACGTGGGTAGCAGTGAACGGGATGCGCACGGTGTCACGACCCGGACGCGGATCGCATAGCGTCCGGATCGGGTGTCTCCTAGGCTCGTACAGAGGGCACCCGCGTGTGGCCCCTGCATTCCCAGGGACGTTCGTAGGAAGGGAGCCCAGCATGGCCGTAGATCCCAGCGACCCCGAGACGTTCGAGGCCGAGGACGCGCCGGAGGCGCAGGAGTTCGACGTCGAGGCCCCCGAGGTCGACGCGGCCGAGCAGCAGGCGGACCTCGCGCCGGACCGCGACGACCCGCTGACCGGCGTCGACCCGGACCGGGCCAACGAGGCCGACCTGGTGGAGCAGGCCCGGATCGTCTCGCTCGACGAGGACGACTACCGGTGACACTCGCCGCCGACGGGCGACGAGCGGCTCCCCTGAACAGGAAAGGGGCAGCATTTTGCCCGCTCTGACCCTGTTTGAAACCTTCGCAACCGCTTTCGCAACCGTCCGGTCCGTGAAATTCTGCGTTCTCACCGCGCGCGCCACGGTTACCGAAAAGTACGATGGCGACGCGGCCAGATCCGCACATGGACGAACATGGGAGGCGGCGTGACAGCCATCGAGCAGACAGAGGCGGTTCGCCCGCGGGGCACACGCCTGCCGCGCCGTGCCCGACGCAACCAGCTCCTGGGCGCCGCCCAGGAGGTCTTCGTGGCCCAGGGCTATCACGCGGCCGCGATGGACGACATCGCAGAGCGCGCGGGCGTCAGCAAGCCGGTGCTCTACCAGCACTTCCCGGGCAAGCTCGACCTCTATCTCGCGCTGCTGGACCAGCACTGCGAGTCGCTCATCCAGTCCGTACGGAACGCCCTCGCGTCGACGACCGACAACAAGCAGCGCGTCCGGGCGACGATGGACGCCTACTTCGCCTACGTCGAGGACGACGGCGGCGCGTTCCGCCTGGTCTTCGAGTCGGACCTGACGAACGAGCCCGCCGTGCGCGAGCGCGTCGACAAGGTCACGAACGAGTGCGCGGAGGCGATCTGCGACGTCATCGCCGAGGACACCGGCCTGTCGCGCGCGGAGTCGATGCTGCTCGCCTCGGGCCTGGGCGGACTGGCCCAGGTGGTGGCGCGGTCCTGGCTGCACAGCGACCGCAGCGTGCCGCGCGACCAGGCCGTGCAGCTGCTCACCTCGTTGGCATGGCGCGGTATCGCCGGCTTCCCGCTGCACGGCATGGACCAGCCGCAGCACTGACGGGCGCCTTTGTTCCCGCCCGATGTTCGCTCGTGGCGTTCTCGGGCGGAGCATGTACGTCCCCTCACCGGGCTAATGTGTGCTGCGTACGGCGCGGAAGGTCGCGCACATCACTGACCGTCGGAGGGACATAGCCGTGGAGGTCAAGATCGGCGTGCAGCACGCGCCCCGCGAGATCGTTCTGGAGAGCGGTCAGACTGCCGAGGAGGTCGAGCGCGTGGTCGCCGAGGCACTGGCCGGCAAGTCGCAGCTGCTGAGCCTCGTGGACGAGCACGGCCGCAAGCTCCTCGTCCCGGCCGACCGTCTCGCGTACGTCGAGATCGGTGAGCCGGCCCCGCGCAAGGTGGGCTTCGGCGCGCTGTAGGCGCAACAGCGAGCGGGGCGGGACGGCTACGGCCGTCCCGCCCCGCTCGCGTACCTGCCCCCCGCTCGCGTACTTGCCCCCGTTCGCGTACGGCCCCGGTTCGCGCACTGCCCCGGTTCGGGCAGCCGCCCCCCGTTTGCGCCGTTTGCGTCGCCCTCCCTCGGACACCCCTCCCGCGTGGCACTGCTCGGACACCCCTCCGTGTGGCCCTCGCCTTCCCCGTGCGGCACACCGCTTCCTCCACGGATGGAGCACAAGTCGCCCACAGGGGTGGATTGGATTCCGCAGGTCAGGGGTAAGACGGGCTACGACCGATTTGGGCAGCCGGCCGTGTGGGAGGGACCCCGACATGCTCCTGGAAGCGCTGAGCTCCGCGATCCTCGGCCTGGCTCTGGCGTGGGCGGCCGCACACCGCCTGTCGCACCGTCTGCCGGCCCGCCCCATGGTGCTGTCGACCGGTGTCGCCGGCGCCCTGTTCGGGGCCTTCGTCATGCACAGCGCGCTGGACGCCGGGCACGTGCTGCTCGTCCTGCTCGGTGCGGTGATCGTCTCCGTGGCCTCGCTGTCGCTGCTGCTGCGCCCCGCGGGAAGACTGCGCCGCCGGTCGGCGACCGCCTGAGGGGTCGCCGACGGTGGTGGCGCTGACGACGCGGCCCGGCCGCCCGGCGATGGACTAGGCCGCCAGCCCCAGCGCGGCCATCCGCTTGGTGTGGGCCTCGGTGATCCGGGAGAACATCTTGCCGACCTCGGCGAGGTCGAAGCCGTCCGCGACACCGCCCACCAGCATGGTCGACAGCGCGTCCCGGTCGGCGACCACCCGCTGGGACTGCGACAGGGCCTCCCCCATCAGCCGTCGCGCCCACAGCGCGAGCCGCCCGCCCACACGCGGGTCGGCATCGATCGCGGCCCGCACCTTCTCCACGGCGAAGCCGCCGTGCCCTGTGTCGTCGAGCACGGCCAGCACCAGGTTGCGGGAGTCGGAGTCCAGCCGGGCGGCGACCTCCCGGTAGAAGTCGCTGGCGATGGAGTCGCCGACGTAGGCCTTGACGAGGCCCTCCAGCCAGTCCGAGGGGGCCGTCTGCTTGTGGAACCCGTCGTACGCGGCGACGAACGGCTCCATCGCCCGCGTCGGCTCCTCCCCGATCTCGGCGAGCCGGTCGCGCAGCCTCTCGAAGTGGTGGAACTCCGCCGACGCCATCTTCGCCAGCTCCGCCTTGTCCGCCAGTGTCGGCGCCAGCTTGGCGTCCTCCGCGAGCCGCTCGAACGCCGCCAGCTCCCCGTACGCGAGCGCACCGAGCAGGTCGACGACCGCGGCGCGGTACTGCGGGTCGGCGGAGGCCGTCGCCCAGTCCCGGGCGGCGACCGAGGTCGGTTCGGCGGCGGCGGTGTCCGAGGCGTTCTCAGGCTTGTCAGAGCTCGTCATGAAGCGCACAATAGCCCGCCCGCCGGACGTCGTAAGGCCCTGGTCAATCACTGTGACGACGACTACGTGACCGAATCGGCCATCGCATGTGCGGGAATCCGGGGTATGGTGGTAATGCGCCTGCTGGTACGTCGACGTACCTCGACAGGCCGCACGTATGAGGATGCCCGGTCGGTGGCCCGATCGGCTCCGACCCGACAGCCCTCCCCGGCGTACGGCACTACGCGTACGAGACCCGGAGGGGACACCCTCAGCGGCACGAGCGCTAGAGCGTCGGCGCGGTCCCGTGCTCTACGGCCCGCCCGTAGGCAGCCGACGTCCCCGGCACGGTCTGACACGACCCCGCGCTCGCCTCGCGCCGCCCACACAGAAGAGGCAGCACCCTGACTACGTTCCGAGAGCTCGGAATCCTCCCCGAGACCGCCGAGGCCCTTGAGGCCGTCGGCATCATCACCCCCTTCCCCATCCAGGAGATGACGCTCCCCGTCGCCCTCTCGGGCACGGACGTCATCGGCCAGGCCAAGACCGGCACCGGCAAGACGCTGGGCTTCGGTCTCCCGCTCCTGGAGCGCGTCACCGTCCCCGCCGACGTCGAGGCCGGGCGCGCCGAGCCCGAGGCGCTCACCGAGGCCCCGCAGGCGCTCGTCGTCGTCCCCACGCGCGAGCTGTGCACGCAGGTCACCAACGACCTGCTGACCGCGGGCAAGGTGCGTAACGTCCGCGTCCTCGCCATCTACGGCGGCCGGGCCTACGAGCCGCAGGTCGAGGCCCTGAAGAAGGGCGTCGACGTGGTCGTCGGCACCCCGGGCCGGCTCCTCGACCTCGCCGGGCAGAAGAAGCTGAACCTGAAGCACGTCAAGTGCCTGGTTCTCGACGAGGCCGACGAGATGCTCGACCTGGGCTTCCTGCCCGACGTCGAGAAGATCATCAACATGCTGCCGGTGCGGCGCCAGACGATGCTGTTCTCGGCCACCATGCCGGGCGCGGTCATCGGCCTCGCCCGCCGCTACATGTCGCAGCCCACGCACATCCGCGCCACGGCGCCGGACGACGCGGGCGCGACGGTCGCGAACACCAAGCAGTTCATCTACCGCGCGCACAACATGGACAAGCCCGAGATGGTCGCGCGCATCCTCCAGGCCGACGGCCGGGGGCTGGCGATGGTCTTCTGCCGCACCAAGCGCACGGCGGCCGACCTCGCCGACCAGCTGAAGCAGCGCGGCTTCGCGTCCGGCGCGGTCCACGGCGACCTCGGCCAGGGCGCCCGCGAGCAGGCGCTGCGCGCCTTCCGCAACGGCAAGGTGGACGTGCTCGTCTGCACCGACGTCGCCGCCCGCGGCATCGACGTCGAGGGCGTCACGCACGTCATCAACTACCAGTCGCCCGAAGAGGAGAAGACGTACCTGCACCGCATCGGCCGTACGGGCCGCGCGGGCGCGAAGGGTACGGCGATCACGCTGGTCGACTGGGACGACATCCCGCGCTGGCAGCTGATCAACAAGGCGCTGGAGCTCGACTTCAACGACCCGCCGGAGACGTACTCCACCTCCCCGCACCTCTACACCGACCTCGGCATCCCCGAGGGCACGAAGGGCATCCTGCCGCGCTCGGAGCGTACGCGCGCCGGGCTGGACGCGGAGGAGCTGGAGGACCTGGGCGAGCCGGGCGGCCGCGGGCCGCGCGGTCGCGGCGGCCGGGGTGGCCGCGGCGACCGGGACGAGTCCCGTTCGGCCGACCGCGAGCGCTCGTCGCGTACGCCGCGTCGCCGCCGTCGTACCCGCGGCGGGGCGGCGGTCGACGGTGCGCCCGAGTCCGCCGGCACCACCGCGCCGGACATCACAGCCACCGGCGGCGCCGCCGAGGCGGACGCCGTCACGGCTCCGCGCACCCCGCGCCGCCGTCGCCGCACCCGCGGCGGGGCCCAGTCCGAGGCCCCGGTCACGGCGGTCGAGTCCCCCGCGTCCGAGCAGGCGGAGACCGCCGTCGAGACGGCGGAGGGCACGGTGGCCGAGGCCCCGGAGGCAGCCGCGAAGCCGCGTCGGCGCCGTACGCGCCGCTCGGAGACGCCCGCGGTGGAGACCGAGGCCGCGGTGACGCCGTCGGCCCCGGAGCCGGCCGTCGTCGCCGAGGCCCCGGCCGTCGCCGAGGCCCCGGCCGTCGCGGAAGCCGCTCAGCCCGAGGCTGTCGCCGCCAAGCCGCGCCGCCGCACCCGCAAGGCCACGGCCGCGGCCGCGGCCGAGTCCGCGGTCGACACGGCCGAGGGGACGACCGAGGCCGCTGCGGAGCCGGCGGAGACCAAGCCCCGGCGTACCCGCAAGACGGCTGCGAAGGCCGAGGCGAGCGTCGACACGGCCGAGGCCACCGAGGCCAAGCCGCGCCGGACGCGCAAGACGGCCGCAGCCACGGAGGACACCGCCGAGACGGCCGAGGCGAAGCCCAGGCGTACGCGCAAGGCGACGGCAGCGGCGGCCGAGGCCGCCGTCGACACGGCCGAGGCCACCGAGGCCAAGCCGCGCCGCCGCACCCGCAAGACCGTCGAGGCCGCCGCGACCACGGCCACGGCCGAGGCCCAGGAGGCCGCGGAGACCAAGCCGCGCCGCACCCGCAAGGCCGCCGCCCCGGCGGAGGCCGCCGTCGACACGGCCGAAGGTGCGCAGGCCAAGCCGCGCCGCACGCGCAAGACGGCCGCAGCCGCCGTCGCCGAGATCCCGGCCCAGACGGCTCAGGAGCCGGAGGCCGCCGAGGCCAAGCCGCGCCGCACGCGGAAGACCGCCGCAGCCGCCCCGGACGGGGAGGCCGCCGAGGCCAAGCCGCGCCGCACGCGCAAGACGGCGGCTGCCGCCCCGGACGGGGAGGCCGCCGAGGCCAAGCCGCGCCGGACGCGGAAGACCGCCGCAGCGGCCGAGGCCGCCGTCGACACGGCCGAGGGCACGGAGGCCAAGCCGCGCCGCCGCACCCGCAAGGCCGCCGAGCCCACCGAGATCCCCGCACAGGCGGTTCAGGAGCCGGAGGCCGCCAAGCCGCGCCGTACGCGCAAGGCGACCACGGCCGCCACGGCCGCCGCTGCGGAGGACGCGACGGAGGCGAAGCCCAGGGTCCGCCGGGCCCGCAAGGCCACGGCCGCCGCGGAGCCCACGGAGGGCTGACACACCCCTCTCCGACGGCCCGGCCCCCTCACGGGGAGCCGGGCCGTCGGCCTTCGCCCGGAGCGCAGGGGCGATTCCCACCCGCTACTCTCGCCCCGTGACCAGCCACTCCGCCTTCCCCCCGCCCCCCGGCGCCCGCGCCTACCCCCTGCGCACCGCGCGCGGCGAGTTCGCGGTCGTCGACTCGTCGCCGGCGACGGGCGAGGAGAGCAGGGGAGTCGTCCTGATGCTGCCGGGGTTCACCGGGAGCAAGGAGGACTTCCGGTTGCTCCACGAGCCGCTCGCACACCGGGGGTACCGGGTCGTCGCCGTGGACGGGCGCGGGCAGTACGAGTCGGACGGCCCCCGGGACGACGAAACCGCCTACGCCCAGCGGGAACTGGCGCGGGACGTACTCGCGCAGGCCGAGGCGCTGGGCGGGCCCGTCCACCTCGTCGGGCACTCGCTCGGCGGGCAGATCGCCCGTGCGGCCGTGCTGCTCGACCACTCCCCGTTCGTCTCGTTCACCCTGGTCTCGTCCGGCCCGGCGGAGATCTCCGTCTCCCAGCAGCAGCGCGTGAAGCTGCTGCGGGACGCGCTCGCCGTGCTGTCGATGGCGGAGGTGTGGGAGGCCATCCAGGCCATGGGGCCGCCGGAGGAGGTCGGCGGACCCGCCCGCGGCCTCGGTGACCAGGACCAGTTGCGCCGCCGCTGGCTCGGCCACAGTCCCGCACAACTGCTCGCGACCGGTCGTCAGTTGTGCACCGAGCCGGACCGCGTGGCCGAACTCGCCGCCCTCCCGCTGCCGTTCCACGTCCTGTCGGGCGCGCACGACGACACCTGGCCGGTGGCGATCCTCGACGACATGGCGCTGCGGCTCGGCGCGCACCGCACGGTCATCACGGGCGCGGAGCACTCCCCCAACGCCGATCGCCCGCTGCCGACGGCCCACGCCCTCGCCGACTTCTGGGACGGCACCGGGCCGGGCCGGCCCCTGCGACCTGATCCGGACGACAGGCCCTAATACTGCGTGCGCAGGTGATCCCAGAAGCCGTCCCGCAGGGCCCGCCGCAGGTCCGCCTGGCCGCGCAGTGAGTACTGCAGGAGACCCTCCGCCTCCACGAGCAGGTCCTGGTCGACCGAGCCGGGCAGGTACGGGTGGCCGGGCAGCAGCTCGACCAGCGTGTCCCGGCCGCGGGCGGCCAGCCACTTCGCCGCGATCTGCGCGCCGACGAACCGCACGTCCTCGCGGGTGGGCCGATCGGCGGCCGTCTCGTAGGCGGGGGCCGTGCGGCGGGAGACGTACGGCTTGAAGAAGTCGAGGTCGAAGGTGCGCTGGCTGTCGACCTCCCACAGGAGGGGCTCCGCCTGGTTGCGGCCCTCCGGGGCCTCGATGCCCCAGAGGTGCACCCGGGCGCCGTACCCCTGGGCCGCCTCCACCGCCGACACCAGGTCCTCGTCGCCGCCGAGCAGGGCCGCGTCGCTGATGGCGCGGTGCCGGGCGAGGGACTCCAGGTCGGAGCGGATGAGCGAATCGACGCCCTTCTGCTGGTTGTTGGCGTTGAGGTTGCCGAGGCGCACCTTGACGTCCGGCAGTTCCGCGATGGTCTGCTGCTCGGCCGTGTGGATGCGGCGGCGGGCGCCGTCGTACCAGTAGACCCGCAGCAGCCGGCTGTCGGCGAAGATCGTGCGGGCCTTGTCGATGAGGGCGTCGATCAGGCCCTCGGCGTCCAGGTCGAAGGCGCGGCGGTCCTCCGTACCGGCGACGAGGCGTCCCGCGGCCGCGTACAGATACCCGGCATCGACGAAGATCGCGTGGGTCGAGGGCGTCTTCGCCACCTCGGCGAGCATGCGCTGGAGCAGCTCGTTGGTGTGGTCGATGCGGGCGCTGAGGGCCGCGAGGTCGTCGTTCATCACCTCCATTGTCCCGGCGGTCACGCTGCGAACACAACCGGTCCCGGTCGGTCCCGTAACGACACTCTTACGTCTCAGTAATTAGCAGTTCGAAAAATTTCCTTAGCGTAGGGAATGTTTGACAGTCACATCTCTGTTGACCCATACGGAACACCGGCAACGACGCCCGGTGGGCCGCACACCGAGTAGTTCTCCTCAGGAGGATGACCAGACGAAGGGAGAAGCCCTTGCGCTTCGAAATCATGCGACTCGACGACGTCGACGGCACTGCTGTGGACTCGACCGTTGTGGACGCCGCCTCCGTCAACCGCATCGTTCAGCAGGCGGCCGCCATAGGGCAGCGTCTCTGGATCCGCCCGGCCGAGGCCACGGCCTCATAACGCGCGCAGCTCTCCCACACTTCAAGAGCCCCCGCCCGGCATCGGCCGTGCGGGGGCTCCGCTGTTGCGAACCTCCCAGGTCGGGGGCGTACTGGCTGAGGGGCCCAGCGCGAACCAGAACAGGACGGTGGAGCATGTCGGTGACGGACCGGTCGTACCAGGAGCTGCACGAGCAGGTCGCCGACGAGGCCGCGCGGCGCTACGAGGACTCCGCCGCGGAGCGCGAGCGGGTGGAGGGCCGGCTGGCGGCCGGTGTGCGGTTCCCCGACTCCCCGGACGCCCTCGCCGTGCGCGCCGACCGGATCCTCGACCGCGGCGGTCTGTCGCCCTCGGCGGTGGTGGCGGACATCCACCGCGAGGCCATGGACCTGCCCGACGCCAACGAGCGGATCATCGACCTGTCCAACGAACTCCAGGCCTGGAGCTTCCTGCCGCGCGGGGTCAGGGCCGGGGCCACGGTCGCCCGGATCACGCTGCGGCGCGACGGCCGCGAGCTGCCGCACGGCACCGGCTTCCTGGTCTCGCCGCGGCTGATGATGACCAACCACCACGTCCTGCCCGACGAGAGCTTCGCGGGCCGCTGCTTCGTGGAGTTCAACGCCCAGGTCACGGCCGACAACCTGCCCGACACGGTCGTCCGGATGGAGCTCGACCCCGGGACCTTCTTCGCGGCGGACCGGCGGCTCGACTTCGCCCTGGTGGCGCTCGCGCCCACCCCGGGCGGCCCGCCTCCGGGCGAGATCTTCGGCTGGAACCGGCTGAGCGTGCAGATCGGCAAGCTGGTGCTGGGCGAGAAGGTGAACATCATCGGCCATCCCTCGGGGCGGCTGAAGGAGATCGCGCTGCGTGACAACGCGGTGCTGGTCCGCCTGGACGACTTCGTGCACTACACGACCGACACCGAACCGGGGAACTCCGGCTCCCCCGTCTTCAACGACCAGTGGGAGGTCGTGGCGCTGCACCACAGCGGCGTGCCCAGGAAGGACGGCCAGGGCCGCGTCCTGCGCAAGGACGGCCGGCCCTGGCAGCAGGGCGACGGCGACGACGCCATCGACTGGGTCGCCAACGAGGGCGTCCGGATCAGCTCGATCCTCAAGCACCTGGCCGGTCTGGACCTCGACCCGGGACGGCGCGCCCTGCTGGCCGAGATGGGCCCCGACACCGGGCTGGACCAGGCCACGACCACAGCGCCGGCCTCCGGGACACAGCCGCAGAGGACGACCGCGCTACCGGGTGTCACGACCCCCTCGGTCCCGGAAGCCGCCACAACGCCCCCCACGGCCGGGGGTGAGCGGCCCAGGATCGGGCTCCGGGCCCGCGCCACCGCCTTCGGCGGCCGTCAGCACCTCGTCTTCCTGCACGGCCGTGACCAGCAGGAAAACTACCCCGACGAGCTCCGCCGCACGTGGACGGCTGGCCTGAACCGCGGGCTCACCCTCGCCACGCTGCCTCCGCTCGACCCGGAGGACGTGTGGTTCCCGTTCTACGGCACGAGACTGCACGACCTCGTGAGCGGCAGGGAGAGCACGGTCGCGCCCGTCGGCCTCGACCAGGTGAGCGCCGCCGCTGCCGCCGAGGTGTTCGCCGCGGAGTCGCCCACGGGCTCCTACGAGCGACTGCTCTTCGAGGCGGCCGCCCGGGCCGGCATGCCCCAGAACGGTCCGGCGACCACGGAAGGCTTCGGCGCGGGCCTGGTCGGCGTGCTGCACCGGCCGCTGAGCTGGCTCGCCGCCAAGTCGGACCTGGACGAGTGGACCATCGCCACGTTCCTGCGGGACGTCGACCTGTACCTCGGGGACAGCGCCGTGCGGCAGGCGGTGCTGGACAGCGTCCTGGAGACGATGCCGGCCGACGGCGAACTGGTGCTGGTCACGCACAGCCTGGGCACGGTCGTGGGGATGGACCTCCTGACCCGGCTCCCCGAGAGCCTCGACCCCGTGCTGCTGGTCACCGCGGGCAGCCCGCTCGGCCTGGACGGGGTCAACGAGCGGCTCCTGACCCGGGGCCCGCACCAGCCGCCCCGGGTGCGTGACTGGGTGAACGTCTGGTGCCCCACGGACACGGTGGCCATCGGCTGTCCCCTGGAGGACGAACGGTGGGGGAAGCTCACCCAGCTGGCCGTCCCGAACGGCCGCGAGCGCGCGCACAAGATGGACGAGTACCTCGGCCACCCGGGACCGGCCCGGGAGATCCGCGGTGTCCTGCGCGCCTGACGGGGATCGTCAGCTCCCCTGGATCACCTGCGTGACACCGTTGATGATCTGCTGCACGGCGATCGCCGAGAGCATCATGCCGGCGAGGCGGGTCACCAGGACCACACCGCCGTCCTTGATGATCCGGATGATCACCAGCGAGTAGCGCATCACCAGCCACAGCACGACGTGGATCGCGAGGATCGCCGCCCAGACCGACACCTGGGCGGCGACGCCGTGGGCCTTCTGCACGGCGAGGATGACCGACACGATCGCGCCGGGCCCGGCCAGCAGCGGCATGCCCAGCGGGACGAGGGCGACGTTGACGTCCTTGGTCTGCTTCGGCTCGTCGGTCTTGCCGGTGAGCAGGTCCAGCGCGATCAGCAGGAGCAGCAGCCCGCCCGCGATCATCAGCGCGGGCACGGAGACGTGCAGGTAGTTCAGGATCTGGTGCCCGAGGAGACCGAACACGGTGATCACGCCGCCGGCGACGCAGACGGCCTGGAAGGCCATCCGCTTCTGCACCTTGCCGGGCCGGCCGGCGGTGAGCGCGAGGAAGATCGGTGTGATCCCCGGGGGATCCATGATGACGAAGAGGGTCAGGAACAGGGAGCCGAAGACGGCGACGTCGAACATGAGTGAGCCTTGCGCAGGGGGCTGCCGCCGCGGGCAGGCGGTGCGCAGGGCGGAACGCCTGGGCGCAGCGGACAGCGCCGGGTGAGAGAAAGAAGAGGAAGAGAGACGGACCTGTACGGGGGAGAGACCTCAGACGGCTCCGCCGGCCCCCGGCACGGGAAACGCCCCGAAGGCCCGGCGCGTGATCTCCCCGTACACCTCGGGGTCCGTCGTGTACTCCCCGAGTACGCAGGTCTTCCGGCTGCCGTGGTAGTCCGACGAGCCGGTCACGAGAAGACCGAGCTCCTTGGCCAGTCCCCGCAGCCGCGCACGGGTGTCCGCGTCGTGGTCCATGTGGTCCACCTCGACGCCGTCCAGCCCGGCCGCGGCCATCTCGGCGATGGCGGCCTCCGGCACCGTGAGCCCCCGCTTGCTCGCGCCGGGATGCGCGAACACCGCGACCCCGCCCGCGCCCTTGATCAGCCGGATCGCCTCGAAGGGATCGGTCTCGTGCTTCTCCACGAACACCCGGCCGCCGTCGGCCAGCCAGTCCGGGGTGAAGGCGTCGTTCACGGTCGGCACGACACCGAGCTCGACGAGCGCGCTCGCCACGTGCGGCCGCCCGACGGACCCCTCACCGGCGATCCGCGCCACCTGCTCCCACGTCACGGGGACGCCCAGCTCCTGAAGCTTGGCGATCATGCCCTGGGCACGCGGCACCCGGTCGTCCCGGACCAGCTCACGCTCGGCGAGCAGTGCCGGCTCCTCGGCGTCGAAGAGGTAGGCCAGCATGTGCATGCTGATCCCGTCGATCCGGCAGGAGAGCTCGGCCCCGGTGATCAGCGTGACGCCCTCGGGCAGCGCGGCGATCGCCTCGGCATGCCCGCGGGTGGTGTCGTGATCGGTGAGCGCGACGACGTCCAGCCCGGCGACAGCGGCCTTCCGCACCAGCTCGGCGGGCGAGTCCGTGCCGTCGGATGCGGTGGAGTGGGTGTGCAGATCGATACGCACGACGCGGACTCCAGACACGGGCGGGACGACAGGACTGCTCAAGGATAACCAGCTTTTCAACGCCCCATGTCACACCCGAACCCGGCAAGCACCCCCTACACCATCCCTACACCGCTCAGGGTCCCAGCAGGCGCGGCGACAGGGCGCCGCAGGGCACCAGCTCGACCTCGGCGCCGGCATCCCGCAGATCCGTGAGCACCAGCTCGTCGTACATCAGCAGCCCGGACTGCTCGGGCCACACCACCGCCCACAGCCACATCCCGAGCGCCTCGCCCGCGAACACCGCCCGGTCGTCCGGGGCCCCGGCCACGTGCCACAGCGGCGTGGGCCGCCCGGCGGCCAGCACTTTCGCCTGAGGCGGCTTCTCGACGTTCATGTGCGGTCCGGGGTCGGGCCCGTCCATGCCGGCGTACCGCGCGCCGAGTCCGACACCGAGCTCCTCGGCGACCAGGATCAGCTCACCCATCCCGCCGAGCGGGCCGGGCCCCGTGCAGGCGACGGCGGTCGCCCGGCCACCCGTGCGGTCGTCCCCGGCGCAGGCCACCCCTGTGAACAGCCACCCCACCGGCAACGGCCACGGCATCCACAGCGGCACCTGGGTGCGGTGCACCACGACGTTGAGGGCGTCGACGCTGGGCGGTATCACGGGCTGCACCGGATGGACGGTGCCGTGCACATCGCACTGCCACGAGTCGGAGAAGAGGCCGGGAGCCCTGACCCGGCCACCGCACTTCGGGCAACTGGGTTCGCCCCTCATAGGGCCCCACGGTCCTACCCCCGCCCCGCCGCGTCAAGGACGATCACCCATCCGGACGGAACCCTTCACCACCAACACTAGATGCAGCTTGCATTAGTTAGACTCTCTAACTTAGTGTGTGTATATACCAACTACCTCGACCCGGAAAGGGAGCGCGCCATGGATGCCTTCGACTCCGGAGCGGGCGGCCTGCTCAAGCAGCCCAAGTCCGTGTGGGCGACCGCCGGGGCCTCGGTCGTCGCCTTCATGGGCATCGGGCTCGTCGACCCGATCCTGCCGTCCATCGCCCAGGGCCTCGACGCGACGGCGAGCCAGGTCTCCCTGCTCTTCACCTCGTACTTCCTCATCACCGCCGTCGCGATGCTGGTGACCGGTTTCGTCTCCAGCCGGATCGGCGGCCGCAGGACCCTGCTGCTCGGCCTCGCGTTCGTCGTGGTGTTCGCCGGGCTCGCGGGCACCTCCGGATCCGTCGGCGAACTGGTCGGGTTCCGGGCCGGATGGGGCCTCGGCAACGCGCTGTTCGTCTCGACGGCCCTCGCGGTCATCGTCGGCGCGGCGGCCGGCGGCAGCGCCGCGGCGATCCTGCTGTACGAGTCGGCCCTCGGCCTCGGCATGGCCTGCGGACCGCTGCTGGGCGCCCTGCTCGGGGACGCCAGCTGGCGCTACCCGTTCTTCGGCACGGCGTTCCTGATGGCCGTCGGCTTCCTGTGCATCGCGGTGTTCCTGAAGGAGCAGCCCAAGCCGGCCCGCAAGACCTCGCTGCTCGACCCTCTCAAGGCCCTCGGCCACGGCGGCCTCGCCTCAGCGGCGGTCTCGGCGTTCTTCTACAACTACACGTTCTTCACGGTGCTGGCCTTCACGCCGTTCGTGCTGAACATGAGTCCGTACCGCTCGGGTGCGGTGTTCTTCGCCTGGGGCGTGCTGCTCGCCGTCTTCTCGGTGATCGTCGCGCCCCGGCTCCAGAAGCGGTTCGGGTCGCTGAAGGTGCTCGGCGGTTCGCTGGTGCTGCTCGCGGCCGACGTGCTGGTGCTCGGCTACGGCTCCCACACCACCGCCGTCGTCTGCACGATCCTGTCCGGCGCCTTCATCGGCGTGAACAACACCGTCTACACCGAGCTGGCCCTCGGGGTCTCGGACGCGCCCCGGCCGGTGGCGAGCGCGGGCTACAACTTCGTCCGCTGGTTCGCGGCGGCGGCCGCTCCGTTCTTCGCGCCGAAGATCGAGGAGTGGACCGATGTCCACGTCCCGTTCGTGGTGGCAGCCGTCACCGCCGTCGCCGGCGCGGCCGTGGTCGTCGTACGGCGCAAGGCCCTCGCGGAAGAGGCCGAGGAGCCGGAGCCGCAGCACGCGACCGAGGACGGCGTCGGCGTCTTCGCCAACTGAGGCTTCGGAGCCTGATGTTGGTGAGCTTCCTCACTCCAGCGGGACGGACTTCCGGGACGGATCCCGGAGGTCCGTCCCCGAGTTGAGCCACTTCTCCTGGAGCGCCTGCGCGCCGTGCACGCGCTTCCAGGCGGCCTCGTTCGGGGTCATCGGCAGCAGCGGCAGGAAGCGCACGGGGTCCAGTGGCTCGTCGAACTCCAGGTCCTCCACGAGCCCGCCCGGCTCGGCGACCAGGACCGAGGTGAACGGGGCGCCGGGCCACAGCGGCTCACCGACGTCCAGAGATGCGCCGGGAGCCACGACCAGGCCCTCCACCTGCGGGGACGCGGCAAGCACGGCGAGCGGGCGGAGCACCTTGTCGGTCGCGGCGAGCCCGGCGCGGACGGAGAGGACCAGCTCGGCGCGCGGTCCCCTGACCGGGTCGGCGACCACCGCCGTGGGGTCCGTCATGGGGTGCGCGGACATCCCGAGCGAGGCGTAGCGGACGATGCCGGCCTCCTGGAAGCGGAGCACCTCGATGCGGTCCGTACCCAGGAACGTGACCGCCGCGCGCGCGTCCGGTTCGCCCAGCGCGCTGCGCAACCGGGCCTCGACCAGAGGAAGAACATCTGCCATGCGGCGAGCATAGAACTCGCCAGTAGCGGGCAAAGCAGCACCTTGACAGTTGTGTCGGCTGCTACTCTTGCCCGGTGGTTCGGGGCAGCACGCAGAAGCGTCGCGATCAAGCCCCGACGCCGAAGGAACTCCCTTACGAGGGACCGGCCGGAGGAGGTGGGGCTGCAATGGATCGAAGTCGACCGTGCAGTAGCACCACGCTCTTCGCGCCGCCGATGTAGCTGCTTCTGTCTCTGGCTGCCACCTCTCGCACTCGCTTCACCGCGGAAGAGCGCTTCGTTTCGCTTTGCCTGATCTGCCTCAGTAGCTGAATCAGTGACGAAACCGACCACCGCGACGGTGCGGTGCTCCCCGCTTTGTGGACGTGCCAAACATCAGTAGTCCCTACGTCCCCATTCCGGGTAGTTCCAGCCGTCGTCGGCCGGCGTTTCGTCGCCCGCCCGCGAAGGAGCCCGCCATGTCGATGATCCGCGACCTGCGCGCAGCAGTCGTCCGTCCCTCCCGTGTGTCGCTGCGCAAGGACGGCGGGACGTACGACGCCACCCGCAGCCCCGCGGCCGCCTCGGCCGTCGTCGACTGCGCCGTCTACCGGGACGGCCGCCGCATCGAGACCGAGACCGCCCTGACCCCGCACGAGGCGGTACGCCTGGTGCGCCGTGACGGGGGTTTCGTGTGGATCGGCCTGCACGAGCCCACGGAGGCCGAATTCTCCGGCATCGCCAGTGAGTTCGGGCTGCACCCGCTCGCCGTGGAGGACGCCGTCCAGGCCCACCAGCGGCCCAAGCTGGAGCGCTACGACGACTCCCTCTTCACGGTCTTCAAGACCATCCACTACGTCGAGCACGACCAGCTCGACGCCAACAGCGAGGTCGTCGAGTCCGGTGAGGTCATGTGCTTCACCGGGCGGGACTTCTTCATCACCGTCCGGCACGGCGGGCAGGGCTCCCTGCGGGCTCTGCGGCACCGCCTCCAGGACGACCCCGAGCTGCTCGCCAAGGGCCCCTCGGCCGTGCTGCACGCCATCGCCGACCACGTCGTCGACGGGTACATCGCCGTCGCCGACGCGGTGCAGGACGACATCGACGAGGTCGAGACCGAGGTGTTCTCCCCGGGCCGCAAGGGCTCACCGCGCGGTTCGGACGCCGGCCGGATCTATCAACTCAAGCGCGAGGTACTGGAGTTCAAGCGGGCCGTGTCGCCGCTCCTGCGGCCGATGCAGCTGCTGAGCGAGCGGCCGATGCGGCTGATCGACCCCGACATCCAGAAGTACTTCCGGGACGTCGCCGACCACCTGGCCCGGGTCCAGGAGCAGGTCCTCGGCTTCGACGAGCTGCTCAACTCCATCCTCCAGGCCAACCTCGCGCAGGCCTCCGTCGCCCAGAACGAGGACATGCGCAAGATCACCTCCTGGGCCGCGATCATCGCCGTGCCGACGATGGTGTGCGGGGTGTACGGCATGAACTTCGACCACATGCCGGAGCTGCACTGGCGGTACGGCTACCCGGCGATCATGGGCGTCACGGTGGTCATCTGTCTCGGCATCCACCGCACGCTGAAGCGGAACGGATGGCTGTGAGCAGCCTGGTTAGGCTGGGCCCCATGACAAGCGAGCTGCTCGACCAGGCCCTCGTCGAGGAGGCCACGAAGAAGTCCGGCCTCGTCTGGGTCCAGGGCCCCGACGGCCCGGCGCGTGCGCTGTGGCACGTGTGGCACGAGGGCGCCGCGTGCCTGGTCGGCGACGGACCCGGCGAGCAGCCGCTGCCGGGTCTTGCCGACGGCGCCGAGGCGCGGGTAACGGTCCGCAGCAAGGACAAGGGCGGCCGGCTGGTCACCTGGACGGCCCGGGTCACCCAGCTCGCGCCCGGCTCCGAGGCATGGGACGCGGCGGTCGCCGAGCTCAAGGGCAAACGGCTGAACGCGCCCGACGGCGAGGCCATGCCCGAGCGCTGGGCCCGCGAGTGCCGGGTGCTGCGCCTGGAACCGACCGGGGCGACGGCACCGCTGCCCGACGGCTCCCTGTCCGAGCCGCCCCTGCCGTCGCCGGCGCTCACCCGCCGGCCCGTCCCGGCGGGCCTGCCGCGCCTGCTGCTGAAGAAGCGCAAACGGGCGTGACGGCCTACGACGACGGCAGCTGCGGGCCGTAGTCCACCGTCTCGTTCCTCTCCGGCTCCCTGAGGGAGAAGTCCTCACCCCAGCCGGAGAACGTGAGGGTGCCCGCCCCGCCGGCCCGCTCCAGGCGCAGCGGGTACGGCTTGCCCTCCAGGGACACCTCCAGGGTGCCGCCGGAGCCCTTGTCGCCGGTGACGCGGATGGTGCGGACGCCCGCCTCCTCGTCGTGGCCGTCCGTCGCGAGCGTCCCGTGCAGGGTCAGCAGACCGTCGAGGAGGAGAGCCTTGTCCGTGAATCCGCTGAACTTCTTGTACGAGGGGTCGCCCTGCGGCACCTTCACGAACTTGCCGTCGAGCTTGGAGGCCGCCGCCGCGTCCGCCTTGCCGCTCCCGCCCTGGCCGCTGCCGTGAGTCCAGAACTCGGCGTCCGCCTTGACGTAGAGCTGCTCGCCGATGCGCAGCAGCTTGAAGGTCGCGCCCTTGGAGGTGACCGAGCCGTCGCCGCCGTCGTCCTTCAGCCGCATGTCGAGCGCGTACGTCCGTCCGCCGCTGACGACGTTGCCGTGCACCCGGACCGCCCCGGCGGACTCGGCGGCCGACCGGGTCTTGCCCTGGATCTTGGCGGCGGGGAGTCTGCCGACTCCATTGGTGCCCTCGTTCGGATCCTCCGCGCAGCCGGTGAGCACCGTTCCCGTCACGAGCAGGGCGCACGTCGCGCTCGCGAGTGCGGCACGGCGGCCGCGGCTCTGGCGAATCGGAGTCACAGGTGGGGCTGCCTCTCTGACGGGAGACCTGAACGGCGTACCGCAGGGTACCGGGGTCGTGCGGGCGGATCGGAGCCAGTCCGTCCGGACCGGCCGCCGACGCGTCACCGATCGGGACGGGCTAGCCTGAAGCCCACCCGAGCGGGCAATTCGGAAGACACAGGCACAAAGACAGCCACCCAGACAGCCAGCACGAACCACCCCGCACGAAAAGGAGCCGCGGCCATGGCAGCGGGCGCCCCCCGGATCTTCGTATCGCACCTCCAAGGTGTCGCCGTCTTCGACCCAGCCGGCGACCAGGTGGGGCGGGTGCGCGATCTGGTCGTCATGCTGCGGGTGGGGCAGCGCCCCCCGAGGCTGCTCGGCCTCGTCGTCGAACTCGCCACCCGTCGCCGTATCTTCCTGCCGATGACCCGGGTCACCGCCATCCAGTCCGGCCAGATCATCACCACCGGCGTGCTCAACGTCCGGCGCTTCGAGCAGCGGCCCACCGAGCGGCTGGTCTTCGGGGAGCTGCTGGACCGGCGCGTGAAGCTCACCGAGACCGGTGAGGAGGTCACCGTCCTCGACCTGTCGGTGCATCAGCTGCCGGCCCGCCGGGAGTGGGAGATCGACCGGGTCTTCGTCCGCAAGGGCAGAAAGGGCGGGGCGTTCCGGCGGGCCAAGGGCGAGGCGCTGACCGTCGAGTGGACGGCGGTCACCGGGTTCTCCCTGGAGGAGCAGGGGCAGGGCGCCGAGAACCTGCTCGCGACGTTCGAGCAGCTGCGCCCCGCCGACCTGGCCAACGTCCTGCACCACCTCTCCGCCAAGCGCCGGGCCGAGGTCGCCGCCGCCCTCGACGACGACCGGCTCGCCGACGTGCTGGAGGAGCTGCCGGAGGACGACCAGATCGAGATCCTCGGCAAGCTGAAGGAGGAGCGCGCCGCGGACGTCCTGGAGGCGATGGACCCGGACGACGCGGCCGACCTGCTGGGCGAGCTGCCGACGGACGAGCAGGAGCGCCTGCTGAGCCTGATGCAGCCCGGTGACGCGGCCGACATGCGGCGCCTGATGTCGTACGAGGACCGCACGGCGGGCGGTCTGATGACCACCGAGCCGATCGTGCTGCGCCCGGACGCCACCGTCGCCGACGCGCTCGCCCGGGTCCGCAACCGCGACCTCTCCCCCGCCCTGGCCGCCCAGGTCTACGTCTGCCGGCCCCCGGACGAGACGCCGACCGGCAAGTACCTGGGCACGGTCCACTTCCAGCGCCTGCTGCGCGAGCCACCGCCGTCCCTGGTCAGCTCGATCGTGGACACCGACCTCCAGCCGCTCGACCCCGAGGCGGAGCTGCCCGCCATCGCCGGGTTCTTCGCCACGTACGACATGGTCGCGGCGCCCGTGGTCGACGAGGCCGGCTCGCTGCTGGGCGCGGTGACCGTGGACGACGTGCTGGACCACATGCTCCCGGAGGACTGGCGGGAGACGGAGTTCCACCTGGACGAGGAGGTGGCGACCGATGGTTCCTGAGCGTGAGAGCGTGCGCGAGCGCACGCCGGCGGGCGCCACGGCCGCCTCCCGGCCCCGCACGACCCGTCTCGACCAGCCGCTGCCGCGCCGGCGCCGGTTCCTGCCCGAGTACGACCCGGAGGCCTTCGGGCGGCTGTCGGAGCGCATCGCGCGGTTCCTGGGCACCGGGCGGTTCATCGTCTGGATGACGGTCGTCATCATCCTGTGGGTGGTCTGGAACAGCCTCGCCCCGCGTCACCTGCGCTTCGACGAGTACCCGTTCATCTTCCTCACCCTGATGCTGTCCCTCCAGGCCTCCTACGCCGCCCCGCTGATCCTGCTCGCGCAGAACCGGCAGGACGACCGGGACCGGGTCAACCTGGAGCAGGACCGCAAGCAGAACGAGCGGTCGATCGCGGACACCGAGTACCTGACGCGCGAGATCGCCGCCCTGCGCATCGGCCTGGGCGAGGTCGCCACCCGCGACTGGATCCGCTCGGAGCTCCAGGACACGATCAAGGAGATGGAGGAACGGCAGAACGGCCACCGTCACGACCCCGTCGTATTCCCGGCGGAACGGTCACGGGGACGTGACGCAGACGACCGCTGAGACGCTTTCCTACGCACCGGTACGGCGCCGTACCATCGTCCTTATGGCTATGGAAGACGCGGTGCGCGAGGCACTGGCGACGGTGAACGACCCCGAGATCCACAAGCCCATCACCGAACTCGGGATGGTCAAGTCGGTGGAGATCGGCGCGGACGGGGCGGTCGCGGTCACCGTGTACCTCACGGTCTCGGGCTGCCCGATGCGGGACACGATCACGCAGCGGGTGACCGACGCGGTCTCCGCGGTCGAGGGCGTCACCCGCGTCGACGTCACGCTCGACGTGATGAGCGACGAGCAGCGCAAGGAGCTGGCGTCCGCCCTGCGCGGCGGCCAGACCGAGCGCGAGGTCCCCTTCGCCAAGCCCGGCAGCCTCACCCGCGTCTACGCGGTCGCCTCCGGCAAGGGCGGCGTCGGCAAGTCCTCGGTGACGGTCAACCTGGCCGCGGCGATGGCGGCCGACGGGCTCAAGGTCGGTGTCGTCGACGCCGACATCTACGGCCACTCCGTGCCGCGCATGCTGGGCGCCGACGGCCGTCCCACCCAGGTCGAGAACATGATCATGCCGCCGTCGGCGAACGGCGTGAAGGTCATCTCCATCGGCATGTTCACCCCGGGCAACGCCCCGGTCGTCTGGCGCGGGCCGATGCTCCACCGCGCCCTCCAGCAGTTCCTGGCGGACGTGTACTGGGGCGACCTGGACGTCCTGCTCCTGGACCTGCCGCCCGGCACCGGCGACATCGCGATCTCCGTGGCGCAGCTGGTCCCGAACGCGGAGATCCTGGTCGTGACGACCCCGCAGCAGGCGGCGGCCGAGGTCGCCGAGCGCGCGGGCTCCATCGCCGTGCAGACCCACCAGAAGATCGTCGGCGTGGTCGAGAACATGTCCGGCCTGCCGTGCCCGCACTGCGACGAGATGGTCGACGTCTTCGGCACGGGCGGCGGCCAGCTGGTCGCCGACGGCCTGACCCGCACGACCGGAGCGAACGTCCCGGTCCTCGGCAGCATCCCCATCGACGTGCGCCTGCGCGAGGGCGGCGACGAGGGCAAGCCGGTCGTCCTGACGGACCCGGACTCTCCTGCGGGCTCGGCCCTCCGGGCGATCGCCGGCAAGCTGGGAGGACGCCAGCGGGGCCTGTCGGGCCTGTCCCTGGGGATCACTCCGCGGAACAAGTTCTGATCTGACGCCGGTGGGCGCAAGCGCCCTTCCAGGGGGCGCGGGGAACTGCGCGAGCCACACGCACGACCCGCAGCCGCCCGCGCACCAGAACCCCACGACGAAGGGCGCCGGAAAACCCGGCGCCCCAGGAAACTCACGCGTACGCGGCGATGTCCTTCACCACGGCGAAGCCGAGCCCATACGCGCTCATGCCTCTGCCGTACGCCCCGACATGAACCCCGGCCGACGTGGACCCGGCGAGCACCCAGCCGAACTCCGACTCCCGGTAGTGGAACGCCGTAGGCACGCCGTCCACGGGCAGCGACAGCGTCGACCAGTCGTCCCCGTCCAGGTCGTCCGCCAGCACCCACGCCGTTTCCGTCTGCTGCTCCAGCCAGTCGTCCCGCAGGGCGTGGTCCATCTGCCCCGGCCAGGTGAAGGACAGCAGCCCCACACCCGCGAGCCACGCCGCGGAGGAGACCGACGTGGCCTCCAACAGCCCCGTGCCGTCCGCCGTGCGCCGTGAGGGGTTCGCCGCCACGGTCACGACGACCGCGAACTTCTCCTTGGCATCCAGATCGCCCCCGGCGGCATGCTCGTTGCGCACCGTGGGTTCGTCCCCGTGCCCGATCGACCCGTGTTCCACGGCCCCGTCGGCGGTCGTACCGACCTGCATCAGCCAGCGCGGTCCCGTGAAGGCCTCGTCGAGGCCGTACCACGGGAAGGGCGCACGCAGGTAGCCGTCGACCGTACGCCGGGCGGAGGGGAGCTGTTGTCCACCCTCCGCGGCCGGCGTCTGCGCGACTGCCCGACTCGTCGTCTCCATGTGCCCGGACGCCTCCTCGCTCTAGTCGGACCGGAACGGCCCGCCCCCCTTCGGGCGTACTCGTCACGGTCCGCACAACAACTCGGCAGCATAGCCACACCGCTGCGAGCAGCAGGGAAACCGCCCGGCGCGTGGGCCGCACGGGCGCCCGGTTCAGGCCGTAGACAGCCCGACCGGAGTATGAAACGCGTCACGCGCTCGGGGGCGCACGCCCCCTGGGGGTGTCGCTCAGGTGGCGTCCGCGTCGAAGGGCGGCCGGTCGTCCGGACCGGGCGTCTCCGGCTTCTTCGTCATGTCGATGCGGCCACCGGACGAGCCGGCGGCGCCGGCGGACGACCCGGAGGAGGCGTCGGATTCACGGCTGTGCACGGCGTCGGTGACCTCGGCCATCTCCTTCTTCAGGTCGAAGCCGTTGCGGATCTCCTTGAGCCCCAGGTCCTCGTTGTCCAGTTGCTTGCGGATGAACGTCTTGGGGTTGAGGTCCTCGAACTCGAAGTCCTTGAACTCCGGGCCCAGTTCCTCCCGGATGTCGTTCTTGGCGCTCTCCGAGAACTCACGGATCTTCCGGATCGTGCGCGTCACGTCCTGGATGACCTTGGGGAGCTTGTCCGGACCGAAGACGAGCACGGCGAGGACGATGAGCGTCACCAGCTCGAGTGGTCCTATGTCATTGAACACCTGAAGCTCCTAGCGATGTCCTCGGTCCTCGGCCCTCGTGGTCGGTGCGGGTCTTGCCGTGGTCCGGGCCGGATCCACGGTACCCGGCGATCCTGTCCGACCGGTACTGTCCCGGGACCTCCGAGTGCGGGAGGTGGGAGCGCTTTCCCGATTGTTTGCCTGGCTGGTCCCCGACGGGAGCTGTCGTGGCGTCTGCGCGGACCCCGGATCTCATGCCTCAGCCACCGGACGATCCGAGGACGAGCGAGACCTTCCGCTCCTTGCCGCCGCGTTCGACGGTCAGCTCCAGACGGTCGCCGGGGCGGTGCGCCCGGGTCTTGACGATCAGTTCCTCACCGGAGTGCACCCGCCGGCCGTCGACCTCCGTGATGACGTCACCCGACTTGATTCCGGCCTTGGCGCCCGGGCCGCCCGCGGTGACCGGTGCTCCGCCTTCGCTGCCCTCGGTGGCGACGCGGGCGCCGTCGCCCGTGTAGTCCATGTCGAGGGTGATGCCGATGACCGGGTGGGTCGCCCTGCCGGTGTTGATCAGCTCTTCCGCGACGCGTTTGCCCTGGTTGATGGGTATGGCGAAGCCGAGGCCTATCGAACCGGAACGGCCGCTGTCCTGCGTGGAACCGCTGTCCGCCGAGCGGATGGCGGAGTTGATGCCGATGACCCGGGCCCGGGCGTCGAGGAGGGGGCCGCCGGAGTTGCCGGGGTTGATGGGCGCGTCGGTCTGCAGTGCGTCGACGTACGACACGTCGCTGCCGTCACCCTTCTCGCCGCCGGCCGTGATGGGCCGCTGCTTGGCGCTGATGATGCCGGAGGTGACCGTGCCGGCCAGGTCGAAGGGGGCGCCGATGGCCACGACCGGGTCGCCGACCTGCACGTTGTCCGAGTTGCCGAGGGGCAGCGGGGTGAGTCCGCTGACGCCCTTCACCTTGACGACGGCGAGGTCGTAGCCGCTGTCCCGGCCGACGACCTCGGCCTGGGCGGTCTGCCCTCCGTTGAAGGTCACGGTGATCTCGCCGCCCGAACCGGCGGGCTGCACGACGTGGTTGTTGGTGAGGATGTGCCCACGGGTGTCGAGCACGAAGCCCGTGCCCGTGCCCTGCTCGCCCGCGCCGCTGACGTGCAGCGTGACCACGCTGGGCAGGGCCCGCCCGGCGATCCCGGCCACACTGTCCGCGTCCCGCGCGACGGCCTCCTTCCCGGCCTGCGGCAGCTCGACGCTCCCGACGCCCCCGTTCCGCTCCAGGTACGTCCCCACGACGCCGCCGATGCCTCCGGACACGAGCGCGAGCAGCACGGCACCGAGCACCAGGGTCCTCTTGCCCCGCTTGCGCCGCTGCTCCGTACTCGGCACGGCGGCGCCGTTCTGCTGGAGAGGACCGTGTCCCCCGGCGCCCGCCGGAGCGGCCCAGGGGTCGTAGCGCTGCCAGGGGCCGGGGGCGGGAGCAGGGGCCGGCGCACCGGCGTACACCGGCACGGCCGGCATGGGCACCGGGGCGCCGGGGGGCGGCATCTCGGCCGAGGCCGGAGGGGCGGCCGCGTGCCCGGTGGGCACGGGAACGGCTGGCGCGGGAACGGCTGGCGCGGGAACGCCGGAGGGCGTCGGCGGCTCGGCCGGCGCGTGAGATGCAGGCCCGTGATCG
>NZ_JBEZWN010000017.1:0-99003 GCF_040637495.1 Streptomyces sp. NPDC029044 | reverse complement strand
CGCCGGCGGACGGCGGCCTCTCCGTCGGCACGGGCGATGCAGGCCCGTGATCGCCGGCGGACGGCGGCCTCTCCGTCGGCACGGGCGATGCAGGCCCGTGATCGCCGGCGGACGGCGGCCTCTCCGTCGGCACGGGCGATGCAGGCCCATGATCGCCGGCGGACGGCGGCCTCTCCGTCGGCACGGGCGAGGGAACGCCCGAGGGCGGGGCAGGAGGGGTGGTGGCGTGTCCCGGCGGCGCGGCGGGGGCGCCCGGCACGGTCGGCTGCTGCCCCGGTATCGCCACGCCCTGCGCGGGAGTCCTCGCCGGGTGCTGCACGGGAGGCGCGGGCGCCCAGGGGCCGGGTTCGCCGTAGGGCGGGGTGCTGTAGGGGTCGGGGTCGTGCAACGGCCTGGGAGCGCCCTGGGGCGGTCCGGCGGACGGGACGGAGGCGGCGGGGGCGTCCTGGCCGCCGGGCGCCCGGGCGGCGGGGACCGAGGCAACCGCCTCTCGGGCGGCCTGGCCGGGGGCGGTCTCCCTCGCGCCGGGTGCCGGTGCGACAGGCTTCTCCAAACCTCCGGCCGGCCCCCCGGACGGAACCGCCTCGGGGCGCCTCAACTCGTAGTCGCCGTCCTCGGCGGGGCGAGCCACCGACCGCGCCAGTTCGAAGTCCCCGTCGGTGCCGGTCGGCGCCGCCGCGGCCGTCACCGGCCCGTGCGCGCCCGGGTCCTGCTCGACGGCCCCGTCCGTACCCTCCGGCTCTTCCGCAAGCTCCTGCGGCCGTGGACGGCTCCACCACTTCGCTTTCGTGGGCTTCCCCTCGTTCATGCTCTCCCCACAGCCGCGGCACGGCTCGTCGCCGTGGCCGCGGTTCGTCGAATCGGCGCCCGGCCACACCTCGGCCGTGGGCGACAACCCCCGGATTCAATCAGGTTCGCGGGCCGGTGCGCAGAGGCCGGTCAGCGAGCCGTACGTGAGGAGGCGGGGGACGTCGGGGACGAGGCCGCCTCCGGGAGGGGCTCGGCGAACAGGGGGGCCGTGATCTGGGGGACCGTGGACCACGAGGTCAGGGCGGCGGGCGTGGCCGCTTCGAGCGGACGTATCAGCGGGGACATGGCGGCCGCACCGGCCATCACCGGGGCGGTCAGCGCGTGCAGCGCGTGGTGCCGGACGGTGGACGGCACTCCGGGCAGCAGCGGCGCGGACACCTCGGTCGGGGCGACCGGGCCGTGCCCGAGCACGTCCTGGCCGTGCGCCTGCCCGAGCAGCGGCGCCGTCCGGCGGCGCTGGGACTCGGTCGGGGTCGCAGGGCCGGTGCCCTGGGTGCGCATCGGGGTCACGTTGCTGCCCGAACCCTGGCCGCCGCGGGCCTCCGTGTCGGCCGGGGTGACGGTGGAGACGCCACCCAGCGCGATCGCGGCCAGGGAGACGGCACCGGCGGCGACGAACGCGAACCGCAGCCGCGACGATGACCGTTCGGTGTCGGGCCGGCCGACCTCGTGAATGCGGAACCCCTTCCCCGAGGGCAGGCCCCGGTGGTCCGGGGGCAGAGCACCGCCGTCGGAGGGCAGGCTCGGGCTTCCCGGGGAGGCGGGAAGGCCGGGCAGGTGCGGCCGGGACGGGGCGTACCCGAACTCGAACCGCTCGCCGCGCTTCACTCCGAACGCACCGGACGATCCGAACCGGCCGGACAGTCCTCCGGGCAGCCCTCCTCCGCCCGGCGGTGTGAGATCACCGTCCGGGCCGCCGCCCGCGGGTAGTCCCTGCAGGCGGGCCAGGAAGCTCTCGGAGGGGGGCGGCGGGGCCGCCTCGGCGAAGACGTTCTTCAGCCGGCGCTGGGCGTCCACCTCCGCCTTGCACTTCGGGCAGGTGGCCACGTGCGCCAGTACGCGCTCACGCGCGTCATGACCGAGCTCTCCGTCCACCAGGGCGGAGAGTCGGTCTCCCAGATGCTGCTCTGCAAGGTGACCCTCGGAGGCTTTCGGCCGAGATCCGCTCACGCGCTCGCGCCCCCTCCTCCCAGGGCGGGAACACGGGGCACGAAGGAGCGGCGCTCGGCACGGGCCTCCGGAGAGCGGTGCGCAAGGGCCTTGCGCAGCTGGGAGCGGCCGCGGTGGATCCGCGAGCGGACCGTCCCGAGCTTGACGCCGAGGGTCGCGGCGATCTCCTCGTACGACAGTCCCTCGATGTCGCACAGGACGACCGCGGCGCGGAACTCGGGGGCGAGGGTGTCGAGGGCCTGCTGGACGTCCGCGTCGAAGTGCGCGTCGTTGAAAACCTGCTGCGGCGTGGGCTCCTTGCTGGGCAGCCGCTCGGCCGCGTCCTCGCCGAGCGCGTCGAAACGGATGCGCTGCTTGCGGCGGACCATGTCCAGGAACAGGTTCGTGGTGATGCGGTGCAGCCAGCCCTCGAAGGTGCCCGGCGTGTACGTCGACAGGGAGCGGAAGACGCGGACGAAGACCTCCTGCGTGAGGTCCTCCGCGTCGTGCTGGTTGCCGGTCAGACGGTAGGCGAGCCGGTAGACCCGGCCGCTGTGCGTGCTGACGATCTCCTCCCACGTGGGCGGAGTCCACGCCTGCCCGTCCGCGTCGGTGGTGAAGGTCGCGGTCTGGGCGAAGTCAGCGGCGTGACTGTGGTCAGCAGCGGTGTCGTTCACGGATGTCGGCCTGCCCGCCGATCCGAGGAAGCGCCGGAGCACTCCTCCGCGATCCACAGGCGCAGCCGCACCTCCCCTGTCAGCTCTGGTGGTGTCCAGTGGAGCCCCTACCATAGCCACCTCGCCCGTTAGGACCGGATAAGCGGTTTTACGAGAATTTGATCTGGGCTGATACGCCTCGTACTGCTGCGTCGGCACGTGTACGACGTCCTGCTTCGCGTCCTGATCCACCGCCCGCCCCCCGTCCCGGCCCGCGCCACTTGCTCATCCCTTTAAACGACCGGTCCCATCTGCGGGTTCCCGTGCCCAACGGATACAGTCACGCCCAGGCATTCACGGGGACAGGAGAGGGTCATTACCGGCAACCGGCAGACGAGCTGGGCGTTCGCCGACGCCTATGTCGCCGAGGACGAAGCGCTGCACTGGGCCCGGGACCGGGCCCGTGAGGCAGGGCTGCGCTCGGTGACGCCCGGCACGGGCGCCGCGCTGCGGTTGCTGGCCGCGTCCGTCGACGCGAAGGCCGTGGCGGAGATCGGGACCGGCTGCGGAGTCTCCGGCATCCACCTCCTGCACGGTATGCGGCCCGACGGTGTTCTGACGACCGTGGACCCGGAGCCGGAGCACCAGCAGTTCGCCCGCCAGGCCTTCCGTGCCTGCGGCTTCGCCAGCAACCGGGCCCGCTTCATCCCGGGCCGCGCCCTGGACGTGCTGCCCCGCCTCGCGGACGCCGGTTATGACCTGGTCTTCTGCGACGGTGATCGCCTGGAGGTCATGGACTACCTCGCTGAATCGTTGCGTCTGCTGCGCACCGGCGGGCTGGTCGTTTTCGAGGGCGCCTTCGCGAACGGCCGCACGGTGGACTCCGGTCCGCAGCCCACGGAGGTGCTGCGGCTGCGCGAGCTGCTGCGTGCGGTGCGCGAGAGCCAGGAGCTGGTGCCGTCACTGCTGCCGGTGGGCGACGGGCTGCTGTGCGCGGTGAAACGCTGACCGGATGACACGTTAGCGGAGCCTGAGCGGGGGCAGGCGAGTGTCATCGGTGAGAAAACAGCCGCCCCGGCATCACGGGTGATGCCGGGGCAACTGAAAGGGTATGGTCGCTTGCGCGTCAGCCGACGACCTTCTTGAGGGCGTCGCCCAGCGCGTCGGCCTCGTCCGGGGTCAGCTCGACGACGAGCCGACCGCCGCCTTCGAGCGGAACGCGCATGACGATGCCCCGCCCCTCCTTGGTCACCTCGAGCGGGCCATCACCCGTCCGCGGCTTCATGGCCGCCATGCTCGTTCCCCTTCCTGAAACCCAGCTCATCGTCAAAGCCGACGGCCCCTGAGAAGGGCACACGTGCGGTTCCTTGTGGCAGGACACGCGACACCGGCATCGAACACATTGCTTCCAAGCCATTATCCCGCATCTCAGGACCCGATGACCAACATCAGTAGGCATCGCTTGGGCAACGCACGCGAGCAAAACCACTCAATTCGGCGATGAAACTGCGATACTCCGCCGCCGCACACACATCCGCCGAACCGATCCGGACGAGAATTGTTTGACGCAGGTCACACGTCCGGTCCGGTTCCCCGTCCGCGATCTCCGTCATGCTGTCCTGCAGACCCGGGACGTACCGGCCGGTACGTCCCCATCCGCGACCCGGAGGGGATACGCATGACCGACACCGTGCTCTACGAGGTGAGCGACGGACTCGCGACGATCACGCTGAACCGCCCGGAGGCGATGAACGCGCTGAACGTGGCGGCCAAGGTCGCCCTGCGGGAGGCGGTCGAGTCGGCGGCGGGTGACGGCGCCGTACGCGCGGTGCTGCTGACGGCCGCAGGTGACCGGGCGTTCTGCGTCGGACAGGACCTCAAGGAGCACATCGGGCTGCTGGTCCAGGACCGGGAGACCGGCTCCCGGCAGACCATGAACACGGTCCGGGAGCACTACAACCCGATCGTGCGGGCGCTGGCCGGGGCGGCCAAGCCCGTCGTCGCCGCGGTGAACGGGGTGGCGGCCGGGGCGGGCTTCGGCTTCGCGCTCGCCGCTGACTACCGGATCGTGGCGGACACGGCGGCGTTCAACACCTCGTTCGCCGGGGTGGCGCTGACCGCCGACTCGGGGATCTCCTGGACGCTGCCGCGGGTGATCGGCCCGGGCCGGGCCGCCGACCTGCTGCTCTTCCCGCGGAGCATCAGCGCGCAGGAGGCGTACGAGCTGGGCATCGCCAACCGGCTGGTGCCGGCGGGTGACCTGCGGGCGGAGGCCGAGAAGGTGGCGCGGGCGCTGGCCGAGGGCCCGACGGTGGCGTACGCGGCGCTGAAGGAGTCGGTGGCGTTCGGGCTGACGCACTCCTTGGAGGAGGCCCTGGAGAAGGAGGACGAGCTCCAGACCCGGGCCGGCTCCTCCGAGGATCACGCGATCGCCGTGCAGGCCTTCGTCAACAAGGAGAAGCCGAAGTACCTGGGGCGCTAGAGCTCGTCCCGCGCCCCCCTACGCGCCCCTCCTGGCGACGCAGGTCTCCAGGTGATCGTCCACCAGACCGCACGCCTGCATCAGCGCGTACGCCGTCGTCGGGCCCACGAAGCGCAGGCCCCGCTTCTTCAGGGCCTTGGACAGGGCCGTCGACTCGGGGGTGACGGGCGGGACGTCGGAGAGGGTCTTCGGGGTTGGGCGACCGGCCGGGTCGGGGGCGTGGGACCAGATCAGCGCGTCCAGTTCGCCCGGGGACCACTCCGTCAGCGCCCGCGCGTTGGCGAGGGTCGCGTCGATCTTGCCGCGGTTGCGGATGATGCCGGCGTCGGCCAGGAGGCGCTCGCGGTCGTCGTCGGTGAAGGCGGCGACCGAAGCGATCTTGAAGTCGGCGAAGGCGGCGCGGAAGCCGGGGCGGCGGCGCAGGATCGTGATCCAGGACAGGCCGGACTGGAAGGCCTCCAGGCTGAGGCGCTCGAAGAGCGCGTCGTCGCCGTGGACCGGGCGGCCCCACTCCTCGTCGTGGTACGCCACGTACTCCGGGGCGGACAGGGCCCAGGGGCAGCGCAGCGCGCCGTCCGGGCCGGCCAGGGCGGCGCCGTCGCTCACGGCCGGTCCTCCTTGCCGGGGGCGGGCTTGTCCATGGACACGTGGTTCTCCCCGGACGCGCGCACCGATCCGTGGCCGGAGGACCGGGCTCCGGCGAGGGCCGACTCCAGATCGGCGATGCGGGCGTCGCGCTCGGCGAGCTCGGCACCCAGGCGGCTGAGGGCGTCGTCCACGTCCGCCATGCGGTAGCCGCGGGCGGCGAGCGGGAAGCGCAGGCCCTCCACGTCCGCGCGGCCGACCGGGCGGTCCGGGGGCAGCGGGTCCCGCAGCCGCTCGGGGGCGGCCTCGGGCAGCGGACCGTTCTCGCCGCCGCCCACCACGGCCAGCGTCACCGCGGCGACCACGACGGCGAGCGCGACGACCAGGAACAGGAACATAACCATCGCGGGGCCCCCACGGTCGGATGGATCGGACTCTTCGGAAGTCCTCCGAGTCGGATGTTGTCAGGCTCCGATCGTGCCATGAGCGTCCGGCGGTTAGGGTCGCAGGCGGCGGAAGACGGGACGTACCAGGAAAGGTCACAGGGGATGCTCAGGCTGGGCAGGCGGGAATTCGGGACGCACGAGCCGGTGATCATGGCGATCGTGAACCGCACCCCGGACTCCTTCTACGACCGGGGCGCCACCTTCCGCGACGAGCCCGCCCTCGCGCGCGTGGAGCAGGCCGTGGCCGAGGGCGCCGCGATCATCGACATCGGCGGGGTCAAGGCCGGTCCGGGCGAGGAGGTCACGGCCGAGGAGGAGGCCCGCCGGACGGTGGGATTCGTGGCGGAGGTGCGGCGGCGGTTCCCGGACGTGGTCATCAGCGTGGACACCTGGCGGGCCGAGGTCGGCGAGGCGGTCTGCGAGGCCGGGGCCGATCTGTTGAACGACGCGTGGGGCGGGGTCGATCCGGGGCTGGCGGAGGTCGCCGCGCGTCATCGGGTGGGGCTGGTGTGCACCCACGCCGGCGGAGCGGAGCCTCGGACCCGGCCGCACCGGATCGAGTACGACGACGTCATGGCGGACATCCTGGGCGTGACGGTCGGGCTGGCCGAGCGGGCGCTCGCGCTGGGGGTGCCGCGGGAGTCGATCATGATCGACCCGGGGCATGACTTCGGGAAGAACACGCGCCACAGCCTGGAGGCGACGCGGCGGCTCGACGAGATGGTCGCCACGGGGTGGCCGGTGCTGGTGTCGCTGTCCAACAAGGACTTCGTGGGCGAGACGCTGGACCGGCCGGTGAAGGAACGGGTCGTGGGGACGCTGGCGACGACGGCGGTGTCCGCGTGGCTGGGGGCGCGGGTGTACCGGGTGCACGAGGTCGCCGAGACGCGGCAGGTGCTGGAGATGGTCTCGGCGATCGCGGGGCATCGGGGTCCTGCCGTCGCCCGGCGCGGGCTGGCCTGACCGAGGTACCAGGGGGCTCAGCCCCCTGGACCCCCGGACCTATGCCCACCCGCCACCCGAATCGGTCGGACGGAAGGCTGGGCTCGACAAGCCCCTCAGCGCCCCGCCTCCTTCGACACCAACGCCACCGCCTCGTCCACGTCGTCCGTCACGTGGAACAGCAGCAGGTCCTTCTCCGCCGCCTTGCCCTGGGCGATCACCGTGTCGCGGAGCCAGTCGACCAGGCCGCCCCAGTAGTCGCTGCCGAAGAGGACGATCGGGAAGCGCGTGACCTTCTGGGTCTGGACCAGCGTGAGGGCCTCGAAGAGTTCGTCGAGGGTGCCGAGGCCGCCGGGCAGGACGACGAAGCCCTGGGCGTACTTGACGAACATCATTTTCCGGACGAAGAAGTAGCGGAAGTTCAGGCCGATGTCGACGTACGGGTTCAGTCCCTGCTCGAACGGCAGCTCGATGCCGAGGCCGACCGAGACGCCCTTGGCCTCCAGGGCGCCCTTGTTGGCCGCCTCCATCGCGCCCGGGCCACCGCCCGTGATGACCGCGAAGCCGGCGTCCACCAGGCCCCGCCCCAGCCGGACCCCCGCCTCGTACTCGGGTGAGTCGGCAGGCGTCCGGGCCGAACCGAACACGCTGATCGCGGGCGGCAGTTCGGCGAGCGTGCCGAAGCCCTCGATGAACTCCGACTGGATGCGCAGCACGCGCCAGGGGTCGGTGTGGACCCAGTCGGAGGGCGCCCGCTCGTCCAGCAGCCGCTGGTCGGTGGTGCTGGCCTGCACCTGGTCCCGCCTCTGGAGGACCGGGCCCAGGCGCTTTTCCTCCGGCGGCTGCTTCTTCCCCTCGGGGTTGCCGGTCGCCATGTGCGCTCCCTCCGTCGTGCCTGTCTTTCCACCTCAGCGTAGATCTACGCGGGTTACGAACGAGGGACGTGAGCATGTCCGCGATGGAGCGCCGTAAACACGACGGCGTCCCGGTGGGGTCAGGCGGTCAGCCAGTTCCGCAGGCGCTCCTCGCCCGCGAGGATCTTGGCGATCTCCACGCGCTCGTCCCGCTTGTGCGCCAAGTGGGGGTTCCCGGGGCCGTAGTTGACCGCCGGGACGCCGAGCGCGGAGAAGCGGGAGACGTCCGTCCAGCCGTACTTCGGCATCGGGGTGCCGCCGACCGCTTCGATGAACGCCTTGGCCGCCGGGTGGGACAGTCCGGGCATCGCCGCGCCGCTGTGGTCGACGACCTCGAACTCCTCCACCCCGCAGTCCGCGAAGACCTCACGGACGTGGGCGACCGCCTCCTCGGGCGTGCGGTCGGGCGCGTAGCGGAAGTTGACGGTGACGACGCACTCGTCGGGGATGACGTTGCCGGCCACTCCCCCGCCGATGCCGACCGCGTTCAGCCCCTCGCGGTACCCCAGGCCGTCGATGACCGGCCAGCGGGGTTCGTAGGAGGCCAGGCGGGCGAGGATCGGGGCGGCGGCGTGGATCGCGTTGGAGCCCATCCAGCCGCGTGCCGAGTGGGCCCGCTCGCCCGTGGTCTTCAGCAGCACCCGCAGGGTGCCCTGGCAGCCGCCCTCGACCTGGCCGTCCGACGGCTCCAGGAGCACCGCGAAATCGCCCTCCAGCCACTCGGGGTGCGCCTCGGAGACGTGCTTGAGGCCGTTCAGCTCGGCGGCGACCTCCTCGTTGTCGTAGAAGACGAAGGTCAGGTCGCGATTGGGAGCCGGGACCGTGGCCGCGATGCGCAGCTGCACGGCGACGCCGGACTTCATGTCACACGTGCCGCAGCCCCACAGGACGCCGTCCTCGTCGAGCCGGGACGGGACGTTGTCCGCGATCGGCACGGTGTCGATGTGCCCGGCCAGGATCACCCGCTCCGAACAGCCCAGGCTCGTGCGGGCCACGACGTTGTTGCCGTACCGGTCGACCGTCAGGTGGGGCAGGGCGCGCAGCGCGGTCTCGATCGCGTCGGCGAGGGGCTTCTCGGTGCCGCTCTCGGAACGGAAGTCGACGAGCCGGGCGGTGAGCTCCGCGGCGTCCAGCGTGAGGTCAAGCGAGGTGTCGGCCATGCCGTCGACCCTAACGCGCCAGACCCCGGCCTCACTCTCCACACCCGGCACATGCCACTCCGTACTCTCCAGTACCTTGTACGGCGTGCCAGAGCAGTCCTCTCCCAAGCGCCGTGGCCGCCTATTCCGATGCGGAGCCGCCCTCGTGGCCCTGCTCGCGGTCGTCGGGTACCTCGTCGTGCAGTACGTCACCGGGGGCTCGGGCGGACCGGGCTGCAAGGTCGTCTCCGGCAGGGGCGACGGGGCGACGTACCGGTTCACGCCCGAGCAGGCGGTCAACGCCGCCACCATCACCGCCGTGGGAACCGCGCGTGGTCTGCCCGAGCGGGCCGTGACCATCGCGCTCGCGACCGCGCTGCAGGAGTCGGCCCTGCGCAACATCAAGCACGGCGACCGGGACTCCCTCGGCCTGTTCCAGCAGCGGCCCTCGCAGGGCTGGGGCACGCCGAAGGAGATCATGGACCCGACGTACTCGGCCGGTGAGTTCTACGACCACCTGGTCAAGGTGCCCGGCTACACCCGGCTGCCGCTCACCGTCGCGGCACAGCGCGTGCAGCGCAGCGGCTTCCCGCAGGCCTACGCCAAGCACGAGCCGGACGCCGCACTGCTCGCCGCGGCCCTCACCGGGCAGTCCGCGGCCACGCTGACCTGCGAGGGCCGCCCGGCCGCGACCCGGGCCTCGGGCCCGAGCGGGGTGCGTGCCGCGCTGGTGCGCGACTTCGGACGGGACGTGCTGGAGCCGGCCGGCGCCACGGTGGGCGGCTCCCCGGCGGCCACGCCGACGCCCTCCCCGAGCGGGTCGGACGGCTCCGGCGGACGCACCGTGACGCTCCCGGTGAGCGCCGACACGCCCTCCGCCGGCGGGCGGAGCCTGGACCAGCGCGGCTGGCAGCTGGCGCACTGGGCCGTGGCCAACGCCTCCGAGCTGCACATCGCCCGGGTCACCTACGCGGGGCGGGAGTGGGTCGCCGGGAACACCGCGAGCCAGTGGCGGGAGCCCTCGGCGAAGGGCACCGCGGGCGCGGAACGGGACACGGACGCGGTCCGTATCGTCACGATGCGCTAGATCGCGCAGGGGTGCGGGAACTCACCCCGTGGGGTTACCCGCGCGCCCCTGCGGCGACGGTGTGCGCAGGTTTTCGCCCCCTCACCCGGGCCGCCGCGAGAACCCTTGGGAACACAGGGCTGGAAGGATTCGGCGGAGGTGCGCGACCAGGCCTCTTTGACCGTTTTTATCCGCAGCCGATAATGCGACGCATTACCAACTCTTTACGTTGCGCTGCCGCAACCTTCGCGGGCTTCGAGCGGTAGTCACTGCGTCCGAGCCGGGGTGATCCACAGCCGGTCGATCAACTGCCGGACCCGGTCGGACACTTCACGAAGCTCATTGTTCTCTCCCGTCGAAGGAGCACCATGTCCCTCCCCCTGACCCGCCGGATCGCCCGTGCCGCGCTGATCGTCGCTGCGGGAGCGGCTGCCGGGGTCGGTGCGGCCGGCTCCGCCAGCGCGGCCCCCGAGCTGCCCGCCACCCCGAACCTCGGCGGCCTGACCGCCGTGGACGGGGCCAACGTCGGCAACACCGTCGACGGCGCGGCTCAGAACGTCACCGAGTCCGCGGGTGACACCGGCGGCAAGACCGTCAAGAAGGCGGTGCCGGCCGCGGGCAAGACCGGTGGCCAGACGGTCAAGAAGACCACGCCCGTGGCGCAGAAGGCGGCCGGTGACGCGGCGGGCTCCGCCGGGCAGCTGGTCGGTGACACGGCCGGTTCGGCCAAGGGCGGTCTGCCCACGGACTCCCTGACCAAGGGTGGCGTGCCGTCCGCGGACTCCCTGCCGGTGAAGAGCCTGCCGGTCGGCTGACGCAGCCGCGTTGTGACGTCGAAGGGGCCCGGGGAGCTTCCCCGGGCCCCTTCGGTGTGCTCGGCCGCGGTCACAGCCGCTGTACGGCCGCCGCCACCCTCTCGTCCGTCGCCGTCAGCGCCACCCGGACGAACTCGGCACCGGCCGGGCCGTAGAAGTCGCCCGGAGCCACGAGGATGCCCCGCTTGGCGAGGTGGTCGACCGTGTCCCAGCAGGATTCGCCCCGGGTGGCCCACAGGTAGAGGCTGGCCTCGCTGTGCTCGATGCGGAAGCCGTGGGTGACCAGGGCCTCGCGCAGCAGCTCGCGGCGGGAGACGTAGCGCTCGCGCTGGACACGGACGTGGTCGTCGTCGCCGAGGGCCGCGATCACCGCCGCCTGCGTCGGAGCCGACGTCATCATGCCGCCGTGCTTGCGGATCTCCAGCAGCGGGCCGAGGACCGCCGGGTCACCCGCCAGGAAGGCCGCGCGGTAGCCGGCGAGGTTCGAGCGCTTGGAGAGCGAGTGGACGGAGACGATGCCGTCGTAGGAGCCGCCGTTGACGTCCGGGTGCAGCACCGAGACCGGGTCGGCCTCCCAGCCCAGCTCCAGGTAGCACTCGTCGGAGAAGAGCAGGACGCCGTGCGAGCGGGCCCAGGCGACGATCCGGGTCAGCTCCTCCTTGGACAGCACCTTGCCCGTGGGGTTGGACGGGGAGTTCAGCCAGAGCAGCTTCAGGCCCTCGGGGTCCAGCTCCGTCGGGTCGTCGTAGGCCTCGTGCTCGGCGCGGGCCAGGCGGGCGCCGACCTCGTACGTCGGGTAGGCCAGGCGCGGGTGGGCCACCCGGTCGCCGGGGCCGAGGCCCAGCTGGGTGGGGAGCCAGGCGACGAGTTCCTTGGAGCCGACGATCGGCAGCACGTGGCGGTGGGTGACCTCCCGGGCGCCGAGGCGGCGCTCGACCCAGCCGGTGATCGCGTCGCGCAGTTCGGGCGTACCCCAGACGGTCGGATAGCCCGGCGAGTCGGCCGCGGCCACCAGCGCCTTCTGGATCAGCTCGGGTACCGGGTCGACCGGGGTGCCGACGGACAGGTCGACGATGCCGTCCGGATGGGCGGCGGCCGTGGCCTTGTACGGGGTCAGCTTGTCCCAGGGGAAGGTGGGCAGGCGGTCGGAGACTGCGGACACGGGTTCTGGCTCACTTTCTCGTACGTACGAGCCGGTTACGGCAAACGCCTCGGCCCCGTACGGCGATCAGCGGGCTGATCGGGCCGTACGGGACCGAGGCGGCACGGAGTGCGGGCCGCTCTTACTGGTTCTGCGGCGGCAGCGCGGCGACGAAGGGGTGGTCGCGCTCGATCAGCCCCAGCTTGCTGGCTCCGCCGGGCGAACCGAGCTCGTCGAAGAACTCGACGTTCGCCTTGTAGTAGTCCTTCCACTCCTCGGGAGTGTCGTCCTCGTAGAAGATCGCCTCGACCGGGCAGACCGGCTCACAGGCACCACAGTCGACGCATTCGTCCGGGTGGATGTACAAGGACCGCTGGCCCTCGTAGATGCAGTCGACCGGGCACTCCTCGATGCACGCCTTGTCCTTGACGTCGACACAAGGCTGCGCGATGACGTAGGTCACGCTGTCGTTCCTCCTCGATAGGGCGCTGGCGGGCCTCCTCAGGCTCCGCCGCCTGGCGCGCGGGAGCGCGGCGTCGTCGATGCCCGCCCCTAGTATCTCCGTTCTTGGGCATGATCCGAACAGGAGGGGTGAACTGACCTGTGGAAATCTCTGCCGCCGGGCGCCTCGAGGTCCGCATCACCGCTGCTGACGTGGGCAAACGGGTCTCCGTCCGGAGCTTGATCGAACATGGTCCCCCGGGTGAGAAGTTCACCGATACGGTCGGTGTTCTCACATCATGGGACAACGGTGTGCTGCTGATCACACGCAAGAGCGGCGAGAGTGTCCGTATCGCGGAATCCGCGCTGGTCGCGGGCAAGGCCGTGCCCGCGGCACCGGCGCGTCGCCGCGGTCCGGCCGCCTCGTACGAGGAGCTGGCCCGGGTCGCCGCGCGGGCCTGGCGGCCCGTGGAGAGCGAGCGGCTCGGCGCGTGGGAGCTGCGGGCCGCGTCCGGGTTCACGCGGCGGGCCAACTCGGTGCTGCCGCTGGGCGCGCCTGGCCTGCCCCTGGACGAGGCCCTGGACGCCGTGCGGCGGTGGTACGGCGAGCGCGGGCTGCCCGCCTACGTCCAGACCGCGACCGGCGCCGAGGGGACGCAGGAACTGCTCTGCGCGGAGCTGGAGCGGCGGGGCTGGGTGCGGGAGGTGACCGCCGAGCTGTGGACCGGGCCGCTGGCGCCGGTCGCCGACCGGGGTGACCCGGCGGGCGTCGCGCTGTCCCGGGAGGCCGGTGAGGGGTGGCTGGCCCGGTACCAGCGCAAGGGCGTGAGCGAGGTGGCGCTGCGGGTGCTCCGGGGCGGGCCGTCGGTGTGGTTCGCGACCGTTCCCGGGGCGACCGAGGGGGCGCCTCCGGCCGCCATCGGGCGGTGCGTCGTCGACGGCCGGTGGGCCGGGTTCGCCGCCGTCGAGGTCGATCCGGCGCTGCGGCGGCAGGGGCTCGGCACGGCCGTGATGGCCGCGCTCGCCCGGCGGGCGCTCGACGAGGGGGCGTCGGCCGCGTGGCTCCAGGTCGAGGCCGACAACGCGGGAGCGCGGGCGCTGTACGCCCCGATGGGCTTCACCGCGCACCACGCCTACCACCATTACCGGGCGCCGGACGCCCACGGCACCGGCCGGTAACCGATCGTCGTGAGAGGGCACGAGCCAGATATGCGTCCCCCGTACCCCCCGTCCCCCGAACGGTCCGCCGAGCTGCGGCGGCGGTTCGCCGAAGAGGCCCGGTCCGAGCGGCCCGATCTGTCGACGCTGTGCCTGCTGGTGGGCGCGGAGGCGGACCGGGAGCTGGACGAGGCGGGTCTGGACGCCGCGCAGGTCGAGCTGGACCGGCTGGCCGGGCTGCTGCCGTTCCGGCCCGGGGGACCGCGCGCGTGGGCGGTGGCCCTGCGCGAGCTGCTCGGTGAGCGGATGGGGTTCCACGGGACCCCCGGCGACTACCAGCGCTTGGAGTCCTCGCTGCTGCACGAGGTGCTGGTGCGCCGCAGGGGGCTGCCGATCCTGTTGTCCGTGGTGTGGATGGAGGTGGCCCGGCGGGCCGGGGCGCCGGTGTACGGGGTGGCCCTGCCGGGGCATTTCGTGGTCGGGTTCGGGCCCGACGAGGGGCAGGTGCTGGCGGATCCGTTCGACGGTGGGCGGGTGCTGTCGGGAGCGGACGCCGAGTTGATGGTGGTCGGGGCGACGGGGAGGGGGGTCGACCCGTCGATGCTGCGGCCGGCCGATCCGCTGGATGTGGTGCTGCGGATCCTGAACAACGTGCGGGCGTGGGCCGCGGCCCGTCCCGAGCGGTCGGACGTGGCGTTGTGGGCGGTCGAGTTGTCGTTGCTGCTGCCCTCGCATCCGGCGCGGTTGCGGTACGAGCGGGCGCAGTTGCTCGTGCGGCGGGGGGAGTTCCTGGGCGGGGCCTCGGAGCTGGAGGCCTACGCGGAGGTCGTCTCGGCGGTGGATGAGGGGGCCGCGGAGCGGGTGCGGGGGGAGGCCTTGGCGGCCAGGGCGATGTTGAACTGACCTCTCGCCGTAGGGCTGCGCGTGGTGTGCGTGTGCGGGCTCGTCGTGGTTGATCGCGCAGTTCCCCGCGCCCCTGAGAGCTTTACAACCAGCCCTTTTCACGTGCTGTCCGGATCGCCTCCGCGCGGTTTCTCACGGCCAGCTTCTGGATGGCTGTGCTGAGGTAGTTGCGGACCGTGCCCTGGGAGAGGTGCAGGGACGCTGCCAGTTCGGCGTTGGTGGAGCCGTCGGCGGCGGCCCGGAGGACCTCGCGCTCCCGGTCCGTCAGCGGGTTGGCGCCGTCCGCGAGGGCCGCTGCCGCGAGGGTGGGGTCGATGACCCGTTCGCCGGTGAGGACCTTGCGGACCGCCTCGGCGAGCTGGGCGGCGGGAGCGTCCTTGACCAGAAAGGCGTCGGCGCCGGACTCCATGGCGCTGCGGAGGTATCCGGGGCGGCCGAAGGTGGTGAGGACGACCAGCTTCACGGCCGGGAGTTCGGCGTGCAGCCGGGCCGCGGCCTCGATGCCCGTCAGGCCGGGCATCTCGATGTCCAGGAGGGCCACGTCGACCGCGTGTTCGCGGGCCGCCCGCAGGACCTCGTCGCCGCGGGCCACCTGGGCGACGACCTCGATGTCCTCCTCCAGGCCGAGCAGGGCGGCCAGGGCCTCGCGGACCATCGACTGGTCCTCGGCGAGCAGGACCTTGATCGTGCGGCTCATGCCGGGGATCCTACGTCCGCCGCTCCGGCCGTCGGCACGCGGGCGACCAGGCGGAAGCCGTGCTTGAGCGGGCCCGCCTCCAGGGTGCCGCCGGCCTTGGTGAGGCGTTCGGTGAGGCCCGCGAGGCCGTTTCCGTGGCCGGCGTCCGGGCCGCCCGAGCCGTTGTCCTCGACGGTGAGTTCCAGCACCGGTCCGTCGAGGGTCTGGCGGCGCAGCAGCTCGACCGTGCAGCGGCGGGCACCGCTGTGCCGCACGACGTTGGTGACCGCTTCGCGCAATGCCCAGGCGAGGGCGGACTCGCTCTCCTCGGGAACTCCGTCGAGGCCGGGCTCGGCGGGCAGTTCGGCGGTGACGCCGGCCGCGGCCAGGGCGGCCCGGGCACCGGCGAGTTCGGCGTGCAGGCGGGGGCGGCGGTAGCCGGTGACGGCCTCGCGTACGTCGACCAGGGCCTGGCGGCTGACCTGCTCGATGTCGGCGACCTGCTGGGCCGCCTGGTCGGGCCGGCCGGGCAGCATGCGCCCGGCCAGCTCGCTCTTCAGCGTGATCAGGGACAGGGAGTGGCCGAGCAGGTCGTGCAGGTCCCGGGCCAGGCGCAGGCGCTCCTCGTTGGCGGCGAGCTGGGCGACGGTGGCGCGGGCCTCGCGCAGCGCGATGGTGGTCCGCACGAGTTCGCGTACGCCGGTCATCGCGAAGCCGCCGAGCAGGGCCGGGATGAGGAGGCCGGCCAGGTAGGCCATTCCGTCGTGCGTCGCGAGCGCCACCGTGGTCAGCAGCGCGCAGGCGGCCGGGATCGTCCAGCGGGCCATGCGCAGGGGCAGGGCCGCCCCGGAGGCGATGGAGACGTACACGAACAGCACCAGCCACTCGCGGCCCAGGGTCAGGGCGAGGAGCGTGGACTGGGCCGCGAGGACCCCGAGCGAGGCGAGCACCAGGGTGTTGCGCTCTCCCCGGCCGGTACGGAAGACCAGCAGCATGTACCAGGTGACGAACGCGGCCAGGCCGATCCAGCCGAGGGTCGTCACGCCCGTGCTGTGGCCGCCGTGCAGCAGGTCGGTGACGGGCGCGCTCAGGTAGACCAGCCAGATGCCGGTCCACAGCGACTTCACCGCCCGCTGCCGGCGGTTCACCGGGCGCTGCCCCATGCCGAATCCGACGCCGCTCACGCCTTCAGGGTGTCCTTCCGGTACAGCCAGGCAGCGCCGCCCGCGAACAGGACGAACGACACCACCAGGACGGCGAGGTCCTGGACGTGCGGGGCACGGCTCTGCTCGATGGCCCGCCCGAGTGCAGCGTACGCGTGCGTGGGCAGCCACTTCGCGATGTCCTGGAGCCAGTCCGGGAAGCTCGTCGTGGGCATCCACAGGCCGCCCAGCATGGACAGGCCGAAGTAGGTGATCATCGTGATCGGGCGGACCGCGTCCCCACTGGCCAGGTAGCCGATGGCGACGCCGAGCGCCGCGAAGACGAAACTGCCGGCCCAGATCGCGCCGGTGAGGGCGAGCCACTGCCAGGCAGCCAGACGTACGTCCTTCACCGCCGCGGCGACGGCGAAGACGATGACGATGGACGGCAGGCTGACGACGGCGGCGCTCGCGGTCTTGGCGAGGACGTAGCCGCGGCCCGGCAGGGTGGTGAGGCGCAGCTGGCGCACCCAGCCGCCCTCGCGTTCCTTGGCGATGCGCTCGCTGTTGCCCATGAGGACGGCGGTGAGGGCGCCGAAGGACGCCATGGAGACCATCATGTAGGTCGGGACGGTCAGGCCGGTGCCGGGGATCTTCGTGGTGCTGTCGGCGTTGCCCGCGATGAGCAGGAACAGCACCGACGGGTAGATCACGGAGAAGAAGAGGAACTTGCGGTTGCGCAGGGCGCGGGTGAGTTCCAGCCTGATCAGCGTGTTCACCGGGACTTCGCCTCCTCGGCGGTGGTGATGGCGACGAAGGCCTGCTCCAGGCCGAGCCCGGCGACTTCGAGGTTGCGGGGGTAGACGCCGAGGCCGTACAGGGCGTGGACGGTCGCGTCGGCGTCGGAGGACTGGATGCGCACGGTCCGGCCGGAGATGTCGATCCCGGTCAGGAACGGCAGGGCGCGCAGGGCGGGTTCGTCGATGGCGCCCGTGACGTCGAAGGAAACCCGGCGGGCGCCCGCCTTGGCCTTGATCTCGGCGGCCGTGCCGTCGGCGAGGAGCCGGCCGCGGTGCAGCACGAGGACCCGGTCGGCGACGGCGTCGGCCTCTTCGAGGTAGTGGGTGGCGAAGAGCACGGTCCGGCCCTGGTCGGCCTGTTCGCGCATGGTGGCCCAGAATGCCTGGCGCGTGGTGACGTCCATGCCGGTGGTGGGCTCGTCCAGCACGATGAGGTCGCTGTCGCCCGCGGTGGCCAGGGCGAAACGGACGCGCTGGGCCTGGCCGCCGGAGAGCTTGTCGACCTTGCGGTCGGCGATCTGGGCGACGCCCGCGCGCGCCAGGACCTCGGAGGGGCGGTACGGCTTCGGGTGCAGGTCGCAGGCGAGCCGCACCAGTTCGGCGACCGTGACCTCGTCCATGAGGCCGCCGCTCTGCAGCATGGCGCCCACACGCCCGGCGACGATGGCGTCCCGGGGGCTGGTGCCGAAGAGACGGACCGTGCCGCTGTCGGGCCTCTTGAGGCCGAGCAGCAGATCGAGGGTGGTGGACTTGCCGGCACCGTTGGGACCGAGCAGCGCCACGGTCTGACCGGGGCTGAGACCGAGGGTCAGTCCGTCCACGGCCCGGACGGCGTCGTATGCCTTGCTCACCTGGTCGAACTCGACCACCGGGGCTGTCGTTGTCATACGGCCATGGTGGCTTCGGGGGTGCCGGCGGGGGCAGTGCCGGGTGTCCGGAGTGCCGCATGACAGGTGTCATGCCGATGCGGTGACGACGAGCGCCCCCGCCCTCACCGGGCAGGGGCTCTCGTGCGGCGTACGGCGGTGGCCGGAGGTCAGTTCGGCGTGGTGTCGATGACTCCGACGCGCTCCGCGGGCGTCTTGCCGCGCAGGGCCTTGCGCAGGGCCGTGACGACGTCCTGCGGCGTGACGTCGCGCTTGCCGCTCGCGCCCTCGATCTGCACGCCGTCGAAGGTCGTGCCGTACGCCTCCTGGAGCGCCTTGAGGTTGTAGGTGTCCACGAGCTTGCCGTCGACGGCCTTGAAGCTGAGGATCTTCGGCAGTGACAGCGCGCCGAACGGGATGCTGTGCGCCGGGTCGGTCTGCACGAAGGCCTTGGCCGACATCGCGGGCTGCGCGAAGTCCTTCAGGACCCGGTCCACCTCGGCGTTCGAGACCGTCGGCTGGCGGGTGGTGGTCGGGAGGTTCACCGTGCCGGCCGTGCCGGTCTCCACCTGGGTGCGGTACGCCTCCTCCACCGTGGTCGTCGCCTTGGCGAGGTCGATGCCCTTGCCCACCTTGCCGTACACGGGGACGGCCTTGCCGTCCTTGAACTCGATCGTGCCGTCGGTCGACGCGCCGGAGCCGCCCGCCGCGTCCTCCAGGGAGGCGTGCAGCTTCTCCTCGTCGACGGGCATGACCGGCGTGACGACGCGGTGGTTGCCGAAGAGCGAGGCGATCACGGAGACCGGGTTGTAGTCGCTCTTGGCCGCCGTGTCGGCCGTGGCGTCCATGTCGAACTGGAGGCCCGCGTTGTCCGGGTCGAGGGCGACGGTCTTGCCGCCCACCGACAGCTTCAGCTCCTTGCCGACGCGGTCGTCGAAGGCCTCGTCGAGCTTGCGGACCGCGCCGTCGCGGGTGGTGCCGCCGATGTCGACGCCGAGCACGGTGGTGCCCTTGGGCACGTCGGTGCGGTTCATCAGCAGGCCGGCGCCGTAGACGCCACCGGCGGCCACGACCACGCCGACCGCGAGCAGCACGAGCTTGCTGCGGCCCTTCTTCTTCGGCGCCTTGGAGGAGCTCGCCGGGGGCGGGGAGACCGGCTCGGGCAGCTTCGGGGCCGTGTGCGGCGCCGGGCCGTCACCGGGGGCGCCCGGGCCGAACGGCGAGGCCGCGCCGGACGGCACGACGGGGATGCCGCTGGTGACCGTGTGCCCGGAGACGTTGTCGTGCCGGGGGCCGTAGCCCTGGCCGTCCGGCGGTTCGGGGGCCGGCTTCTGCGGGGTGAGGACGGCGGTGTCGTCGCTCATGCCGCCGCCGGGGCCGGGGCCTGCGGCGCCGGGAGCGGGGGTGCCGCCCTGGGTGCCCGGCCCCGCAGGGCCGCCGGGGGCACCGGGGCCGCCGCCTATGGCTCCGGGCCCGGCGGGTGCGCCGGGGCCTCCCGGCCGGCCGGGGTTGGTGAAGGCCTCGGGAGCGCCGGAGCGAGCCGGGTCGCCGAAGCCGCCGGGGCCGCCGGAGGAGCCGGGGCCGCCAGGGGCACCGGAGCGGCCCGGGTCGTTGAAGGCCTCGGGAGCGCCGGGCCGGCCCGGGTCGCCGAAGCCGCCGGGGCCGCCGGAGGAGCCGGGGCCGCCAGGAGCACCGGAGCGGCCCGGGTCGTTGAAGGCCTCGGGAGCGCCGGACCGGGCCGGGTCGCCGAAGCCGCCGGGGGCACCAGGACCACCGGGTGCGTCGAAGGCGCCCGGGCCCGTCCGGCCACCGGGTCCGCCCGGCTCGTTGCCGAAGCCGCCGGGGGCACCAGGACCACCGGGTGCGTCGAAGCCGGCCGGTGGCACCATCGGGCCGTCGCCGGTGACCGGTCCGCCGGTCGGGCCGGCCGGGCCCTGCGCGGCGGGCGCGCCCGGCTCGCCGAAGCCGTTGGCGGCGCTGGGGCCGCCGCCCTGGCCGTCGTAGCCGCCCTGTCCGTTCTCGGAGAAGTACGGCAGATCGTCGCGGCGGGGTTCGCCGCCGCCCGGCGCGGGACGCGAGCCGTTGCCCAGCGGGCCCGCCGCCAGGGCCTCGGTGACGTCGAAGGAGCCGGTGCCGCCGCCGTGCCCGGGCGCGACGGGGCCACCGGTCGCACCGCCGGGGAGCCCGGCACCGTTCGTGCCGCCGGAGCGGGAGCCGCCCGGCGCGCTCATGGACCCGACCACGCCTCCGGGCCGCCCGGCACCCGGCCGGGCCCCGCCGGACGCACCGGCACCGGCACCCGGCGTGCCGGCAGCGGGGCCGCCCGCCGCCGGACCCGAACCGCCCGGCAGCCCGGCCCCGTTGGTGGAGCCGCTGCCCGGACCGCCCTTGCCTCCACCGGACTTGCGCGGCGCGAACCAGTCGCTGGCCGGCTTGTCGTCGCCCGGCTGGGCGGGCTCGGCGGGCGACTCGGCCATGCCGGGGGACGGGGCGGCGCCCGGCGCTGTCGGCTCGTCACCGCGCGTGTCGGTGTCGGCCGGGCCTTCCGCCTCCGCGACGGGCTTGCGCACGACCACGGGCGGAATCGGCCGCGACCCGGGGATGTTGATCCGGATCCGGGTCGTCAGCGTGGTCTCGGTCTTGCGTTCCTCCGGCCGTGTGGCGGAACGGCCCGCGTCCGCACCGGCGTCGGAGACCGTCGGGGTCCCGTACGGCGGCGTACCCGACGGGTAGGCGGCTCCACCGCGCCCGTTGGGCCCGGAGGACGGAGTGTCAGTTTCACGACTCAAGGCAGGTTCTCCCGGTTGGCTCCGCCGCCCGACACAACCTCACGCGGGCAGCTCGGCGGCGCGCACCACCATACTGGCCACTTCTCGCCCGTACCCCGTGACCGCCGGGGAAACCCACACCGGACCCCCACGGCCACCTCCTGGCGAAGTGGTACGTCACTTGGCAAGTCGGACGGGATCGCCGTCCGGTTGCCGTCCCGGGGCGAGGGTGGCGCAGATCACAGCCACGGCGATGCCCCCGAGCAGGAAGAGATAGGAGCCGCTCCCGGCGGCGAAAAGGAAGTCGCCCTCGGTGCGGCTGGCGGTGAGCAGGACGACGGCGAGCATCCATCCCGCGGCGACCGCGACGCCCCCGGCCCGGCCGCGGAGGACGCGGGTGGCGCCCAGGACGGCTCCGGCCTCGCCGGCCAGGGCGAGCAGCAGTCCGCCGGGGAACCAGCCCGGCTGTACCAGCGCCCCGGCCACGCCGACCACGGCGCCGAGGACGAAGAACCCGAGGCAGGCGGCGGCGCGTCCGGCGGTGGGCGGCCGCATCGGCTGGGCGAGCATCGGCGTACGGTCGCTCACGAGGTCTCCTCCACGCCGGCGAACAGGTCCGTCTCCCGCTCGCCGGGGCCCCGCTCGCCGCGCACCAGCTCGTAGTACTCGGTCGTGAGGATGGGCTGGGCGAGTTCGTTGGAGAGCACGAAGTACGGCCCGGACACGGTGATCTGGGTGGCGTGGGCACGCATCGCGGCGGCTTTGGCTCCGGCGTGGGCGGTGCCGTCGATCTCGGTGGTGATCCGCTCCTCGGGCACGACGCCCGGGACGTCGTCGACCTCGGCGGCCTTGGTGAAGGGCGTGCCGGGCAGGTCCTCCCGGAGCCGCGCGAAGGACTCCTCCACAACCGGCCGGGGGACCCGGTTCCAGTAGACCTTGGGGACCGCCAGGCCGGCGTCGGCGCACAGGTCCACGGCGCGCATCGCGACGCGGTGGGCCTGGATGTGGTCGGGGTGTCCGTAGCCGCCGTTGCCGTCGTAGGTCACCAGGACCTGGGGACGTACCTCGCGGATCACCTCGACGAGGTGCGCGGCGGCCTCGTCGACGTCGGCCTGCCAGAAGCAGCCGGGGTCGTCGTTGTCGGGCAGGCCCATCATCCCGGAGTCGCTGTAGCGCCCGGCGCCGCCGAGCAGGCGGAAGTCCCGCACGCCGAGCTCGGCCATGGCGGCGGCGAGCTCACGGCGGCGGTGCTGCCCCAGGGCGACGCCCGACAGGTGCGCGAGCTCGGGCGGGATGACCTCGCCGCGCTCACCGAGGGTGCACGTGACCAGGGTGACGTGGGCACCCTCGGCCGCGTACCGGGCCATGGTCGCGCCGTTGTTGATCGACTCGTCGTCCGGGTGCGCGTGCACCAGCAGCAGACGCCTCGCGGAGCGAGGTGGGGGTCCCCCCTGCTCGGAGAGCGTGGGGGAGGGCAGTTCCGTCATGGGGCCAGCCTACGAGGTCCCGGGACGGTCAGAACTTGATGCTGCCGATCATGCCCGCGATGTTCGTCGTCAGCTCGTTGATCGTGGGAGCGACGGTCGAGGAGGCGAGGTAGAAGCCGAGCAGCATGCAGACGATCGCATGCCCCGCCTTCAGCCCCGACTTCTTGATGAGCAGGAAGACGATGATCGCCAGCAGCACCACCGCCGAAATCGAGAGTGCCACGGCGGCTCACCTCCAAAGATCCACGAGGACGCGGGGGGTCGGACTATGGGGGCATCAAATCCGTACAGCAGCCAGCAGGTTCATACCCACTATGCGACATTGATCATAACTATCCGTCTGCGCGCATCGATCGGCGCACGGCCGCACAAGGGGGCGCATGGCCAATATGGTCAGGGCATGACGACCGAGCCTCACTCCTTCCCCCGACGGCACGCCCGTACCCAGCGCTTCACGCTCGGCGCGCCGCGTTCCTTCACCGTGGCGCCCGACGGTTCGCGTGTCGTGTTCCTGCGCTCAGGTTCCGGTACGGACCGGGCGAATGCACTCCGGGTCCTCGACGTGGAGGAGGGCGCAGAGCGCGTGGCCGCCGACCCGCGCGCCCTGCTGGGCGGCGCCTCGGAGAACCTCTCAGCCGAGGAACGGGCCCGGCGCGAACGCAGCCGTGAGGGCGGCGCCGGCATCGTCGGGTACGCCACCGACGCGGCCGTCGAGTTGGCCTCTTTCGCCCTGTCAGGGCGGCTTTTCGCGGCCGAGCTGCGGGCCGGGACGGCACGGGAGCTGCCCGCGCCGGGGCCTGTGATCGACCCTCGTCCGTCGCCCGACGGGCGGCATGTCGCCTATGTCGCACGGGGTGCGCTGCGGGTGGTGGGTGCCGAGGGGGAGGGCGACCGGGCGCTCGCCGAGCCGGAGGCGGAGAACGTCTCGTACGGACTGGCCGAGTTCATCGCGGCCGAGGAGATGGGGCGTTCGCGGGGCTTCTGGTGGGCTCCGGAGTCGGACCGGCTGCTCATGGCGCGGGTGGACGACACGCCGGTGGGGCGGTGGTGGATCGCCGACCCGGCGCATCCGGACCGGGAGCCGCAGCGGGTGCCGTACCCGGCGGCGGGCACCGCCAACGCGGAGGTGCGGCTGTTCGTGGTCGGCCTGGACGGGCTGCGCACGGAGGTCGCGTGGGACCGGGCGCGCTTTCCGTACCTGGCACATGTCCACTGGTCAGCGGCGGGGGCGCCGCTGCTGCTCGTACAGGCGCGCGACCAGCGCAGTCAGCTGATCCTGTCCGTGGATCCCGATTCCGGGGCGACGCGGATGGTGCACGCCGACGAAGATCGAACATGGCTTGATCTTTTCCCCGGAGTGCCCTGCTGGAGCCCGTCCGGGCAGCTGGTGCGGATCGCCGACGAGGGCGGTGCGCGGGTGCTGGCGGTCGGGGACCGGCCGCTCACCGGCGCACAGTTGCACGTCCGGGCCGTGCTGGACGTCTCCGAGCACGACGTGCTGATCTCGGCGTCGGCGGGCGCGGAGGCCGCCGGAGAGCCGGAGACGGGCCAGGTGCACGTGTACCGGGTGAACGAGCTGGGCGTGGAACGGGTGTCGCAGGAGCCGGGCGTGCACGCGGCGGTGCGGGCCGGGGAGGTGACGGTCCTGGTCTCGGCGACACTGAACCGGCCAGGTTCTCTCGCACAGGTCCTGCGCGACGGAAAACCGACCAGGACTGTCCCTTCGTACGCCGAAGATCCCGGTATGTCCCCCCGCGTGACGCTCACAGAGGGGGGCGCACGCCGCGTCCCGTGCGCCGTGCTTATGCCTCGGGACTACGACGGTGACACCCCCTTGCCGGTGCTCATGGACCCCTACGGAGGGCCGCACGGGCAGCGGGTGGTCGCCGCCCACAACGCCCACCTCACGTCGCAGTGGTTCGCGGACCAGGGCTTCGCGGTCGTGGTCGCGGACGGCCGCGGTACCCCGGGCCGCTCCCCCGCCTGGGAGAAGGCGGTCCACCACGACTTCACGCTGTCGCTGGACGACCAGGTGGAGGCCCTGGAGGACCTCGCGAAGCGCCACCCCCTGGACCTGTCCCGGGTGGCGATCCGCGGCTGGTCCTACGGTGGCTGGCTGGCGGGCCTGGCGGTGCTGCGGCGCCCGGACGTCTTCCACGCGGGCATCGCGGGCGCGCCGGTGACGGACTGGGCCCTGTACGACACCCACTACACGGAGCGCTACCTGGGGACGCCCGCGGACCACCCGGAGTCCTACGCCAAGAGCTCCCTGGCGACCGCCGAGGGGCTGTCCTCCCCCGCCGGGCCGCACCGCCCCCTGATGATCGTGCACGGCCTCGCCGACGACAACGTGGTGGTCGCCCACGCCCTGCGCCTGTCCTCGGCGCTGCTGGCCGCCGGCCGCCCCCACGAGGTGCTTCCGCTGTCCGGCGTCACCCACATCACCCCTCAGGAACAGGTCGCCGAGAACCTGCTCCTGCTCCAGGTCGACTTCCTGAAGCGCTCCCTGGGCATGCCGACCGCCTGAACACGGCAACGGGCCGGGACGCCTGCCGGCGCCCGGCCCGTCTACGGCACCCGCACGGCCGTACGCTGACCAGCCTGACGTGTCCGTATATCGGAACCGGGTCAGCGAAGTTGCCTGCGTGTTAACGCAGTTGGCCGGGGTTCGCGGGGTCGCCGGTCTCGGTCGCCACGAGTTCCACCTCGAAGCCGTCGCTGTCCGAGAGATAGGCCGCGTAGTGCTCCGCACCGCCGGCGTGCGGGTAGCGGTCGGCGAACAGCGGCCTCCAGCCGTGCGCGGGAGCCTCGGCCGCCAGCGCGTCGACCCGCGCGGGGGATCCGGCGTGGAACGCGAGGTGGTTGAGCCCCGGCCGCATGCGGTCGTGCGCGGCCGCACTCATCGCCGGCGACTGCTCGACGACGAGGTACGTCGGGCCGAGCCGCCAGCTACGGCCGTGCTCCCACTCCTGGTACGGCCGGCAGCCGAGGCGGCCGAGGAGCCAGCCCCATGCGCGGACCGCCCGCGGCAGGTCGGGAACCCACAGTTCGATGTGATGCAGCATGCCGTGATCCTCCGACGCCGGTTCCCGGCACCCTGTGGAGGGTGCCGGGAACCGGGAGCAGTCGGTCAGGCCGCGTGGACCACGTCCTTCTCCTCCGCGAAGTGGCAGGCGGACTCGTGGGCCGCCGGGGTGTCCTCGCCCTTGAAGCGCTCGGGGACCGCCAGGAGCGGGACCTCCTGGGCGCACTTGTCCTCGGCCTTCCAGCAGCGGGTGCGGAAGCGGCAGCCCGAGGGCGGGTTGGCCGGGGACGGGACGTCGCCGGTGAGGATGATCCGCTCGCGGCCCTCGCGGGACTCCGGGTCGGGGACCGGGACGGCCGACAGCAGCGCCTGGGTGTAGGGGTGCGTCGGGTGGTCGTAGATCTCCGTGTCCGTGCCGATCTCGGCCATCTTGCCGAGGTACATCACGCCCACGCGGTCCGAGATGTGCCGGACGATCGACAGGTCGTGCGCGATGAAGAGGTACGAGAGGTTGAACTCGTTCTGGAGCTTCTCCATCAGGTTGATGACCTGCGCCTGGACGGACACGTCCAGCGCGGAGACCGGCTCGTCGCAGACGATGATCTCGGGGTTCAGGGCCAGGCCGCGGGCGATGCCGATGCGCTGGCGCTGACCGCCCGAGAACTGGTGCGGGTAGCGGTTGATGTACTCGGGGTTGAGGCCGACCACGTCCAGGAGGTCCTGGACCTTGCGGCGGCGGTCGCCCTTCGGCGCCACCTCGGGGTGGATCTCGAAGGTCTCCCCGATGATGTCGCCCACCGTCATACGGGGGTTGAGCGAGGTGTACGGGTCCTGGAACACCATCTGGATGTTCCGGCGGACCGCCTTCAGCGCCCGCCCGGACAGCTTGGTGATGTCCTGGCCCTTGTAGAAGATCTCGCCCGCGGTCGCCTTCTCCAGCATCATCAGCAGCTTGGCGACCGTGGACTTGCCACAGCCGGACTCGCCCACGATGCCGAGCGTCTCGCCCTGGTAGAGGTCGAAGGAGATTCCGTCCACGGCCTTGACCGCGCCGACCTGACGCTTGAACAGGATGCCCTGGGTCAGCGGGAAGTGCTTGACCAGGTTGCGCACCTGGAGGATCGGCTCACCGCGCTCCACCGGCGCGTCGAGCGCGGCCACCGCCGCCTCCTCGGTCGCGACGTCGACCGTCTCGACCTCGGTGACGTTGGGGGTGGCGTCCATGGACTCGTCCTTCTTGCCCAGCTCAGCCATGGATCGTCTCCTTCCAGAAGTGGCACGCGCTGCCGCGGCCGGTCAGCTCGCCGCCGTCCCGCTCGGTGACGGGGAACAGCTGCGGGACGTCCGTGCGGCAGATGTCCTGCGCCTTCGGACACCGCGGGTTGAAGGCGCAGCCGGACGGGATACGCGTCAGGTTGGGCGGCAGGCCCTTGATCGCGTACAGGTCCTGGCCCTTCTGGTCCAGGCGCGGGATCGAGTCGAGCAGACCCTTGGTGTACGGGTGCGCGGGCCGCTTGTACAGCTCGTGCACCGGGGCGGTCTCCACGATCCGGCCGGCGTACATCACCGCGATCTTGTCCGCGACGTCGGCGACCACGCCGAGGTCGTGGGTGATCAGGATCAGGCCCATGTTGTACTCGCGCTGCAACTCCGCGAGCAGGTCCATCACCTGGGCCTGGACCGTCACGTCGAGGGCCGTGGTCGGCTCGTCGGCGATGATCAGGTCCGGCTCCAGCGCGAGCGCCATGGCGATCATGATGCGCTGACGCATACCGCCGGAGAACTGGTGCGGGTAGTCCCCGACGCGCTCCTTGGCGGCCGGGATCTTCACCCGGTCCATCAGCTCGATCGCCTTGGCCTTGGCGTCCTTCTTGGACAGGCCCTGGTGCACGCGGAACATCTCGCCGAGCTGGTAGCCCACGGAGAGCACCGGGTTCAGCGAGGAGAGCGCGTCCTGGAAGATCATCGCGATCTTGTTGCCGCGGATCTTCCGGCGCTCCTCGCCGGACATCTTCAGCATGTCCTGGCCGCGGAAGAGGATCTCTCCCTTGGGGATGCTGCCGGGCGGCATGTCGAGGATGCCCATGATGGCCTGGGCGGTGACGGACTTGCCGGAGCCGGACTCGCCGAGCACGGCGAGCGTCTCGCCCGCGGCGACGGAGTAGTTGACGCCGTTGACGGCCTTGGCCACGCCGTCGCGGGTGCGGAACTCCACGTGCAGGTCGCGGACTTCGAGCAGCGGGCGGCCCGCGTCCTGCGAACCGTCGGCCGAGGGGCTCTCGGCCGTTTCATCGATGATGGTCACGTACGCCTCCCTCAGCGCAGCTTGGGGTCGAGGGCGTTGCGTACAGCATCGCCGAACATCAGGAACGAGAGCACCGTGATCGAGACCATCACCGAGGGGATGATCAGGGTGTGGGGGGCGATACGGAGCTGCTCACGTCCTCGTGCCACGTCGCCGCCCCAGGACACGGCCGTGTCACCGAGACCCACGCCCAGGAAGGACAGGGTGGCTTCGGCCGCGATGTAGCCGCCGAGTGCGATGGTCGCCACGACGATGATCGGCGCGAGCGCGTTGGGCAGGATGTGCCGGAACAGGATCCGGGAGGTCGAGGCGCCGAGCGCCTTGGCGGCCACCACGTAGTCCGCCTGCTTGATGGTGATCACGGCACCGCGGGCGACTCGGGCGATCTGGGTCCAGCCGAGGAAGGCCAGGGCCATGATGACGACCCAGACGGTGCGGTCGTCGAAGGAGTTGAGCACCACCAGGGCACCGAGCAGGAACGGGATGCCGAGGAAGATGTCGGTCGTCCGCGAGAGCAGGGTGTCGGTCCAGCCGCCGAAGTAGCCGGCGATCATGCCGATCACCGTGCCGATCACGGTGACGGCGACGGTGACACCCACACCCACGGTGATCGAGGCGCGGGCACCGTAGACGACACGGGCGTAGATCGAACGGCCCTGGACGTCGTAGCCGAGCCAGTCCGGGGCGAAGAAGTGGCCCCAGTTCGGCTTGCCCAGGTAGTGCTTGGCCAGGTCGGCGTCGCGCGGCGAGGCGCTGGTGAACAGGCCCGGCCAGAGCGACATCACCAGCAGGAACACGATCAGCACGGCCGATACCAGGAACAGCGGGTTGCGACGCAGGTCGTGCCAGGCGTCGGACCACAGGCTGCGGGCCTTCTCGGGAGCCGGGCCGGCGTCGGTCACGATGACGCCCGCAGTGCTCGCGGTGTCACCGGGAAGGGCTTCGACCTTCTCGACGGTCTTGTCAGGCATACCGGATCCTCGGGTCCAGGACCGCGTAAAGCAGGTCGACGATCAGGCTGGCGGCGAGGTAGATGAGCACCATCAGCGAGGCGATTCCCACGACCGTGGCGCCCTCACGCCGGCTGAGCGCGTCGTAGATCTCGATGCCGATACCCCGGACGTTGAAGATGCCCTCGGTCACGATGGCGCCGGTCATCAGGTTGCCGAGCTCGATACCGAGGAAGGTGACCACGGGGATCAGCGAGTTTCGCATCAGGTGGACACCGATGACGCGGCGGCGCGGCAGCCCCTTGGCCACGGCGGTGCGCATGTAGTCGGACCGCAGGTTCTCCGCGATCGACGTGCGGGTCAGCCGGGCGACGTAGGCGAGCGAGAGGGACGCCAGCACGATGGCGGGAAGCATGAGCTGGCCGAAGTCGGTCGAGTCCGTCACCGTGGGCGTGGTGACCGACCACTGGAAGGCGAGCAGGTACTGCAGCAGGAAGCCCAGCACGAAGGACGGCATCGAGACGAGGACCAGCGTCAGCGTCAGCAGCCCGCGGTCCCGCAGCGTGTCGGGGCGCAGTCCGGCGACGACACCGAGGCCGATGCCCACGAGCGTGACGAAGGTGAAGGCGAACAGCGTCAGTCTGATCGTCACCGGGAACGCGTCGGCGATGACGTCCGCGATGGGCCGCTGGCTGGCGATCTGGGTGCCGAAGTCGCCTTGGAACAGCCCGGTCATGTAGTTCACGTACTGCTGAAGGAGCGGCTGGTCGAGGCCCAGTTCCTTCTTGATGCTCGCGACCACCGTCGGGTCGTACGCCTGATCCCCCATCATCGCCCGGACGGGATCGCCGGGCAGGGCGTACATCATGCAGAAGATGAGCAGGGTTGACCCGATGAACACCGGGATCATCTGGAGCAGTCGTCGTGCGACATAGCGCCCCATAGGTGCCTCCGTGAGGGGTTAACGCAGGTGCGGGGGCCGTCTCCCGATGACGAGACGGCCCCACGCACCTCCCACCGCCGCCTGAATCGGCGGTGGGCTTACGGCCGAGTGGGAAAAGCCCGGAGGGCTCCTCTTACTTGGTGGTGACGGCCCACACTTCGAGGTCACCGTGGAAGTCGACGTTGACGTTGTCGACGTTCTTACCGTGGCCGCCGTTGATGCGGTAGTACCAGAGCGGGATGGCCGGCATGAAGTCGACCAGCTTCTTCTCGACCTCCTGGAAGGCCTTCACCGACTCGTCGAGCGACTTGGCCTTGTCGGCCTTGTTCATCAGCCCGTCGATCTCCTTGTTGGAGAAGCGACCGTTGTTGGCCTCGGCGGTGGTGTGGTACAGCTCCTTCATGAAGTTGGCGTTGACCGGGTAGTCGGCGACCCAGCCACCGCGGTACATGCCCTTCACCTGGTCGTTGTCACGGGCCTCGAGGTCCGTGGCGAAGTCCGGCTTGGGGTCGCCGGTGCAGTCGACACCGGTGGCCTTGCGGATGGACTCGCAGACCGCGGTCACCCACTCCTTGTGGCCACCGTCGGTGTTGTACTGGATGGTGAACTTGTTGCCCGGGACGCCGCCACCCTCCTCGATGAGCTTCTTGGCCTTCCCCGGGTTGTACGTGAACACGTCGGTGTCCAGGTTCTGGTTGCCCTTGACACCGGGCGGCGTGAAGGACTTCGCCGGGGTGCGGGTGTTGTTCAGAACCGTCTTGGTGATCGTGTCACGGTCGATCGCCATCGACAGACCCTGGAGGACCTTCGGGTCGATGTCCTTGAAGGTCTTGGAGTAGAACGCCGGGGTCAGCGACTGGAGGGCCGCGTACGGCTGCTCGATGGCGCCGTCGCCGAGGTCCTGCTTGTACTTCGGCAGGTCCGTCGGGCCGACCTGGCGGATCATGTCCAGGTTGCCGGAGACGACGTCCTTGTAGGCGGCCTCGAGCGTCGTGTAGGCCTTGAACTGGACGCCCTTGTTCTTCGCCTTGTTCGGGCCCTGGTAGTCGTCCCAGGCCTTGACCTGGATGAGCTTCTTGTGGTCCCACTTCTCGAACGTGTAGGGACCGTTGCCGATCGGCTTCTGGCCGAAGGCCTTCGGGTCGTCGTAGAAGACCTTGGGCAGCGGGGCCCACGTGGTGTAGCCGAGCTTGTAGTTGAAGTACGGCATCGTGTACTTCAGCTCGATGGTGAAGGTGTGGTCGTCCACGGCCTTCAGACCGGACATGGTCTCGGCCTTCGGGTCGCCCTTCTCCGGGTGGACGTCGTCGTAGCCCTTGATGTCCTGGAACCAGAACGAGTTCTGCTGGTTGTTCTTGATGTTGGCGTACCAGTTCCAAGCGTCGATGTACGACTTGGAGGTGACTTCTTCGCCGTTGTGGAACTTCCAGCCCTTCTTGAGCTTGACCGTCCACGTCTTGGAGTCGTCGGTGGTGACCGACTCCGCGTTCGTGTAGACGATGTCGCCCTTGGAGTCGAAGTCCAGCAGCTGGGTGAAGATGGACTGGATGACGTACGAGCCGTTGGACTCGTTGGTGTCAGCCGGGATCAGGGGCTTCTGGGGCTCGCCGACGTCGATCGAGACGTAGCCGGCGGGTCCGGAACCCTTGCTCTTACCCTCACCATCACCGTTGCCGCCGCAGGCGGTGGCGGCCAGGGCGACGACTATCGCCCCCGCGACCCACTTGGCGCTCTTGGCACCGCGCATGGGTTCCTCCTAAGAAGTCATTGGTTCACCGCGAAGGGAGCACACGACACATCACGGCCCCCGCCCGTCGCCGGTGCCGGAATTCGTCGAGTGCCCCCGCGCTCGTGAGTCGCGCCACTGTCGGCTACTGACCCGTACATCCGAGCTCTACGCGCCTAACTATCTGCCAAACGCCTGGGCCGAACCACACCCACGAGGTCTCGGTTCGATCACAGCTCGCGTATACATCTTCCAAAATCCGGACAAAGGGTTTGGTGAGAGATCCCTGCGAAACGGACTTGTTACACATCTATCGGTAAGGACTGTCCGTATTCCGGACGCGAGAGTGAGAAAACCGCTTGCGACGTACCGTGAGTCCCGTGCAGGGTTCCACCGGAGTCTGTCGCGCACCCAAGAGGCTTGTGCGGCAAGGCCGTTGTGCGTTCCCCGGGGCCGGGGAGGCAGGGCACTTCCGCAGCAGGGTAGTGGGAGAAGACCGCCCCTGACGGCTGTCACCGGCAAGTCGAGGGTTTTCCCTACCCCTTGCCCGTGCGTTACCTCCCCTTCAGACAACGGCACCGGGCACCCCGCTCACGCGGAGTGCCCGGTGCTGTCGTGTGCGGCAGGTGTCAGCCGTGCTTGGCACGGCTCGCGGCGCGGGCGCGCTCGCGGGCGTCCAGGTTCACCTTGCGGATGCGCACGGCCTCCGGGGTGACCTCGACGCACTCGTCGTCCCGGCAGAACTCCAGGGACTGCTCCAGCGACAGCTTGCGGGGCGGGACGATCGACTCGGTCACATCGGCCGTGGAGGACCGCATGTTCGTGAGCTTCTTCTCCTTGGTGATGTTGACGTCCATGTCGTCGGAGCGGGAGTTCTCGCCGACGATCATGCCCTCGTACACCTCGGTGCCCGGCTCGGTGAACAGCACGCCGCGCTCCTGGAGGTTGGTCATCGCGAACGCGGTGACCGCACCGGCGCGGTCGGCGACCAGGGAGCCGTTGTTACGGGTCTGGAGCGCGCCGAACCAGGGCTCGAAGCCCTCGTGGATGGAGTGGCCGATGCCGGTGCCGCGGGTCTGGGTCAGGAACTCGGTCCGGAAGCCGATGAGGCCGCGCGAGGGCACGACGAACTCCATGCGGACCCAGCCGGAGCCGTGGTTGGACATGTTGTCCATGCGGCCCTTGCGGACGCCCATGAGCTGCGTGACGGCGCCCATGTGCTCCTCGGGCACGTCGATCGTCATGCGCTCGACGGGCTCGTAGGTCTTGCCGTCGACCTCCTTGGTGACGACCTGCGGCTTGCCGATGGTCAGCTCGAAGCCTTCCCGGCGCATCGTCTCGACCAGGATGGCCAGCGCCAGCTCACCGCGGCCCTGCACCTCCCAGGCGTCCGGCCGGTCGGTGTCCAGCACCCGGAGGCTGACGTTACCGATCAGCTCACGGTCGAGGCGGTCCTTGACCTGGCGGGCGGTGACCTTGCGGTCCTTGACGGCCGCCTTGTTGTCGGCGCCCTTGCCGGTGGCGCCACGGCCGACCAGCGGGGAGGTGTTGGTGCCGATGACCATGGAGATCGCGGGCTCGTCGACCGTGATCAGCGGCAGCGCGACCGGGTTCTCCGGGTCGGCCAGGGTCTCGCCGATCATGATGTCCGGGATACCGGCGACGGCACAGATGTCACCGGGGCCGGCCATCTCGGCCGGCTTGCGGGTGAGCGCCTCGGTCATCATCAGCTCGGAGATGCGGACGTTGCTGACGGACCCGTCGCGCTTCATCCACGCGACGGTCTGGCCCTTGCGCAGCTCGCCCTGCTCGACGCGGAGCAGCGCGATACGGCCGAGGAAGTTGTCGGCGTCCAGGTTGGTCACGTGGGCCTGGAGCGGGGCGTCCTCGTCGTAGGTCGGGGCCGGGATGTGCTCCAGGATCGTGGAGAAGAACGGCTCCAGGCTGGTGGAGTCGGACGGGACCGTGCCGTTCTCCGGCTTGGTCAGCGAGGCGATGCCGTCGCGGCCGCAGGCGTAGACGATCGGGAACTCGATCTGCTCCTCGTCCGCGTCCAGGTCGAGGAAGAGGTCGTAGGTCTCGTTGACGACCTCGTCGATCCGGGAGTCCGGGCGGTCCGTCTTGTTGATGCACAGGATGACGGGCAGGCGCTGCTGGAGCGCCTTGCGCAGCACGAAGCGGGTCTGCGGGAGCGGACCCTCGGAGGCGTCCACGAGCAGGACGACGCCGTCGACCATCGACAGACCGCGCTCCACCTCGCCGCCGAAGTCGGCGTGACCGGGGGTGTCGATGATGTTGATGGTGATGACGTCCCCCCCGTCCTTCGGGTGGTACTTCACCGCCGTGTTCTTGGCCAGGATCGTGATGCCCTTCTCACGCTCCAGGTCGTTCGAGTCCATCATGCGGTCGTCGACCGAGTCGAGCTGGTGCGCGGCGAAGGCGCCGGCCTGCTTCAGCATGCCGTCGACGATGGTGGTCTTGCCGTGGTCGACGTGGGCGACGATGGCGACGTTGCGGATGTCGTGGCGCGTGGCCATATTGCGGCGTTCTCCCGGAGTGTGAGGAATGCCCTGCGCGGACGTCTGCGGTGCGCGGGCCCTGCCGGGCTGAACGTGCCACGGCCTCACCCCATGGTACGGGGCTGCGGCCGCAGGGGTTAGCCGGGCTGCGTCGGTGCAGGTCAGGTGCCCTTCGCGGCCGCGGAACCGGCCGGACAGGTCCGCTGCGCGGCAAGACGTCCGGCGATTTCGTCGAACGGCTCGGAACAGGGCAGGAAGCCGCTGCCGGTGCCCTCCCACGTCCGCACCCGCCCCTTGACGGGCTCGCCGTTTCCGCAGGTGTACGTGAAGTCTGCGGTGACCAGCCTGATGTAGCCCCAGGAGTAGTACGCGCCCTTGAGGTCGCCGGTCGCCACCTCGAAGAAGTGGTCCTCCTCCGGGACCTCCTTCTCGGAGGGACCGGCGAGCGGTTCCTCGGCCTTCAGGTGTCTGCCCAGGGCCTTGATCACGTCGGCCGCGCCGACGCCCTCGGGCGTACCGGTCACCGAGGGCCGGTACACCGTGTCGCCGACGGGCTTGAGGCGGGAGGTGTAGCTGCTGGTCTTCTTCTTTAGCCTGATCGGGTCGGCCAGCGCCGTCAGCTTCTGCGTCCGCTGCACGCCGGACCAGGCATAGCCGCCGTTCGTGCAGGCCTCGGCCTTGCCGTCGCCCCCCGCCTCCCCCGTGCAGCCCGTCAGCCCCGTCACCAGCACCCCGACGACCAGTCCGGCCGTGCAGGCCCGCCTCACCATGCCGCGCATTCGCCGGCTCCCGTCCCCCGCGTGCGGACGCCCGGCGTCCGCACCATGATCACTGCTCCTCATGGTGCGGACGCCGGGCGGGGACGGCAAGGCGTTTGAGCGTTCCCAGAGCTACCGGGCGGCCGAGCCCTTCGCCGAGGGGCCGGACGCCGGCTTCGCGCCCTTCTTCAGGAAGCCCATGTCCTCGTGGACCGGTGTTCCGAAGCCGAAGGCGCCGGCGTTGACGAGGTTCTTGCGGGCCGCGAGGAGCTGGGGGCGCTGGAAGAGGGGGATCGAGCCGGCCGCCGCCCAGATGCGGGAGTCGGCCTTGCGGATCAGGGAGCGGGACTCGCCCTCGTCGAGGGTGGCCACGGCCTCGTCGAAGAGCTGGTCGACCTGGTCGGTGCCGACGCGGGTGTAGTTCTGCTCGACGTTCAGCGAGCCGTCGGCGGCCGGGACGGGCTTGGCGAAGACGGGGCGGGCGTCGGTGGCCGGGTACGCCGTGGCGGGCCAGGAGTACAGGGCGAGGTCGTACTGGCCGGAGGCGATGTGGTCCTTGAAGTAGGACTCGTCGGAGACCTTGGAGATCTCCGTGCCGATGCCGACGCGCTCCAGCATGCGGGAGATGCGGTCCGCGACGGTGCGCAGCGTCTGGGAGCCGGGCCCGGAGGGGAGCACGAAGCGGAGGGTGAGCGCCTTGCCGTTCTTGGCGAGCCGGGCGGCCTCCTGGTTCGCCGGGGCGGCGGTGCCCCGGGGCGCGTACGCGCCGGGGGCGCCACCCTGGTGCGACTTGTACTGCCTGCCGTCCTGGGCGAGGTGACCGGCCGGGTCCGGCCCGTGCTGGGCCTTGTTGTCCTCGCCGGTGTCGTCGGCCTTGTCGCCCTCGGGGCCGGCCGCCTTCTCCTTCTTCTGCTCCTTGACCGGGCCGCCGCGTACCCACCCGGCGTCCGCGAGCAGCGCCTGGGCCTCCTTGGTGTCCTGGCCGCCGAGGGCGCCGCTGTTGTCGGCGTAGTGGGCCTGGCCGGACAGGGCGAGGTGGCTGCCGACCGGGACGGAGGGCAGGCCGAGGGGCTTGAGGACGGCCTGGGCGAGTTCCTTGCGGTCCAGGGCGCGGGCGACGGCCCTGCGGACGCGTTCGTCGGTGAGCGGGCCCTCGGCGCCGTTCAGGGCGAGCTGGGTGTAGGCGGGCTCCAGGGACTTGCGGACCTCGAAGCCGCTGAGGGCCCGCTGCTGCCGGGCGTACTTGACGGCCGCCTTGCGCAGCTTCTTGCGGGCGACGGTCTCCTCGTCGGCGGCGTCCTCGTCGGAGCCGTTGGCGACGGCCCAGGATCTCAGGGAGTCCGCGGCGGACCGGTCGGCGCCCGGGCCCATCAGGGGGCTGCTGGAGCTGTGGGGGCGGGCGGCGAGGGTGATGCGGCGGGCCGCGGCGGGGTCGATCTCGGCCAGGTCGAGGGTGCCGGCGGCCAGCTCCGCGGCCCGCTTGTCGCGCGGGACGGCGCGCAGCACGATCTCGGAGAGCCTGGCCGGCTCGCCCCACCAGCGCGGGTTGCGGGCGAGGGTGATCTCCCCGTCCTCGCGGTCGGCCTTCTGCACCCGGAAGGGGCCCGCGGTGACCTTGAGCTTCTTGCGGGCTCCGTCGTTGAAGGAGTCCGGGGTGCCCATGACGTCCTTCGGGTACAGCGGCGAGAACAGCGAACGCCAGTCGGCGTAGGGGCGGCTGAAGGTGACCCGGACCTCCAGGGCGCTGTCACCGCGCTCGATCTTCTGGATGCGGTCGTAGCCGGCGTTGCGGGCGGTCCAGTAGGCGGTGTCCTTGCCGGACAGGGCACGCCACTGGGCGGCGAAGTCGGCGGCGCCGATCTCCTGGCCGTCGCTCCAGACGGCCTGCTGATTGAGCTTGTACAGGACGACCTGCTTGGGCTCGGTGTCGACGACCTCGGCGGACTCCAGGTAGTCGGCGTTGCGCTCCGGGCGGCCGGAGGCGTCCATGCGGAACATCGACGGCAGGACGGCCTGGGCGACGCGGGTGGTGGTGGCGTCGGCGTCCGACTGGAAGGTGTTCAGGGTGTCGGGCACGGAGTCGACGGCCCAGCGCAGGGTGCCGCCGTCGGCGATCCGGTCCCGGGGGGCGGGCTGGATGTCCTGCCCGGCGAGCGGCTTGCCGGACGGGTCCTCGGAGCCGCATCCGGCGAGCGCGGGCACCGCGAGCACTCCTGCGGTGAGGAAGGCGACCGAACGCGTGACCGCGCGCGGGCCGACGCCGTGCTGGGACATCTGTGCTACCTCCGGGAAGCCGCGGGCGTTATGATCACTTTTGGCGGTATTTGGAGTTCATCTGATGTATGCGGCCACTGAAGAGGAAAGGGTTCGGCAACACAGGGCGACACGGCGGTCACGGGCGGGAAGCCACCCGTGCGGCGCAACGCACCGCACAGTGCACCCACGCGCCTCGGCCAATCGATGCACATCCCTTCACAGCACAAGGTGTGACGCGCAACACTCGCAGGCGCATGAGCGTTGCCGCCTTGGGCCGCGAAGACCCGTGGAAGTGAGGGCAAGTCATGTCCGTTCACGACGAACTGATGTCAGTCCAGCGCAGTCTCGACGAAGTGTTCCGATCGCTGGGACGCCTGGAGAAGCAGCTCGGCACCGGCGGTCTGGAGATGCGCCGCGTGCGTGCCGACGCCAACCACCTGCGCGAGAGCGTCGCCCTGCTGCGCGACGCCGCCGCGTCACCGGCCGCGCCGAAGCGCCCCGAGCTGGTCACCATCTCGGACACGCCGTACGACTCCGCCTTGTGGAGCGACTCGGACGACGAGGGGCTCGGCGCCCGGGACCGGCGCGCTCCCTGACCCGGGGAGGAGTCGAGCGCGACCGGCACCTCCCCCGAACCCGACCGGAGTCGTCACGTGGCCACTGGTACGGAATCCCCCGCCACCGAACCCAGACCTGAGAGCGGCGGTGTGCGGGGTGGTACGCGCGCCGCGATCGCCGCCCCGCATCTGCGCACCGACCGCTGGTGGCTGGCCCCGGCCGGCACCGCGGCCGGTCTGCTCGCGTTCATCGTGTACTCGACCTGGCGGGCCTTCGCGAACGCCGACTACTACGCGGCGCCGTACGTCTCGCCCTTCTACTCCCCCTGCCTGGCGGAGAACTGCGAGCCGATGAAGGCCGGCCCGAACTGGGAGATCTTCGGCAGCTGGTGGGGCATCTCGCCCGCGATCATCATCCTGATCTTCCCGCTCGGCTTCCGCCTGACCTGCTACTACTACCGCAAGGCCTACTACCGCGGCTTCTGGGCGTCCCCACCGGCCTGCGCGGTGGCCGAGCCGCACCGGAAGTACAGCGGTGAGACCCGCTTCCCGCTGGTCCTGCAGAACATCCACCGTTACTTCTTCTACGCCGCGATCGCGGTCGCCGGGATCCTGACCTACGACACCGTGCTCGCCTTCCGGGACGAGACCTACGCCTGGGGCCACATGGGGCTCGGCACCCTCGTGTTCCTGGTCAACATCGTGCTGATCTGGGCGTACACGATCTCCTGCCACTCCTGCCGGCACATCGTCGGCGGCAAGCTCAAGCACTTCTCCCGGCATCCCGTGCGCTACCGGATGTGGCAGTGGGCGGGGAAGCTCAACGCCCGGCACATGCAGCTCGCCTGGGCGTCGCTGGTGAGCGTGGCGCTCGCCGACTTCTACGTCTACCTGGTCGCGTCGGGCGCCTTCGACGATCCGCGCTTCTTCTAGAGGGATGAGGCCTTACTGATGTCCGTGGTCGACCGGCAGGAGTGGGACGTCGTCGTGGTGGGCGCGGGCGGTGCCGGGCTGCGCGCCGCCATCGAGGCCCGCGAGCGGGGCGCCCGTACGGCCGTGATCTGCAAGTCGCTGTTCGGCAAGGCACACACCGTGATGGCCGAGGGCGGCATCGCCGCGGCGATGGCCAACGCCAACGAGAACGACACCTGGCAGGTGCACTTCCGCGACACCATGCGCGGCGGCAAGTTCCTCAACCAGTGGCGGATGGCCGAGCTGCACGCCCAGGAGGCGCCGCAGCGGGTGTGGGAGCTGGAGACCTGGGGCGCGCTGTTCGACCGCACCAAGGACGGCCGGATCTCCCAGCGCAACTTCGGCGGCCACGAGTACCCGCGCCTCGCCCACGTCGGCGACCGCACGGGCCTGGAGCTGATCCGCACCCTCCAGCAGAAGATCGTCTCCCTCCAGCAGGAGGACTTCAGGGAGACCGGCGACTACGAGTCCCGGCTGAAGGTCTTCCAGGAGTGCACCGTCACGCGCGTGCTGAAAGAGGGCGGCCGGGTCTGCGGGGTCTTCGCCTACGAGCGCGAGTCGGGCCGCTTCTTCGTGCTGGAGGCACCGGCCGTGGTGATCGCCACCGGCGGGATCGGCAAGTCCTTCAAGGTGACGTCGAACTCGTGGGAGTACACCGGCGACGGCCACGCCCTGGCCCTCCTCGCGGGTGCTCCCCTGCTGAACATGGAGTTCGTGCAGTTCCACCCGACGGGGATGGTCTGGCCGCCCTCCGTGAAGGGCATCCTCGTCACCGAGTCGGTGCGCGGCGACGGCGGTGTGCTGCGCAACTCCGACGGCAAGCGGTTCATGTTCGACTACATCCCCGACGTCTTCAAGGACAAGTACGCCGAGACGGAGGAGGAGGGCGACCGCTGGTACGACGACCCGGACCACAACCGGCGCCCGCCCGAGCTGCTCCCCCGCGACGAGGTCGCGCGGGCGATCAACGCCGAGGTGAAGGAGGGGCGCGGCTCGCCGCACGGGGGCGTGTTCCTGGACGTGTCGACACGGATGCCCGCCGAGGTCATCAAGCGGCGACTGCCGTCGATGTACCACCAGTTCAAGGAGCTGGCGGACGTCGACATCACGGCGGAGGCCATGGAGGTCGGGCCCACCTGCCACTACGTGATGGGCGGGGTCGCGGTGGAGTCCGACACGGCGGCGGCGCGCGGGGTGCCCGGGCTGTACGCGGCCGGTGAGGTGGCCGGCGGCATGCACGGCTCCAACCGGCTCGGCGGCAACTCGCTGTCCGACCTGCTGGTGTTCGGCCGCCGGGCGGGCCGGCACGCGGCCGATTACGCGGCGGGGGTGTCCGGAGCGCGGCCCGTCGTCGACGACGTCCAGATCGACGCGGCCGCCGCCGAGGCCCTGCGGCCCTTCTCGGCCGAGGCGGAGACCGAGGAACCTGCGGGTGGCCCGCCGGAGAACCCGTACACCCTCCACCAGGAACTCCAGCAGACGATGAACGACCTGGTCGGCATCATCCGCCGGGAGCCGGAGATGGAGCAGGCCCTTCAGAAGCTGGCCGAGCTGCGGGTGCGGGCGCGCCGGGCCGGGGTCGAGGGGCACCGGCAGTTCAACCCGGGCTGGCACCTCGCCCTGGACCTCAGGAACATGCTGCTGGTCAGCGAGTGCGTGGCGCGGGCCGCGCTGGAGCGCACCGAGTCGCGCGGCGGCCACACGCGCGAGGACCATCCGGGGATGGACCGCGCCTGGCGGCGGATCAACCTGCTGTGCGCGCTCACCGACCCGACGGGCGGCCTGGCGGCGACGGACCCGGTCCGCGGCCAGATCGCCCTCACCCGTGAGACGACCGAACCCGTCCGTGCCGACCTGCTCGCTCTGTTCGACAAGGAGGAGCTGGTCAAGTACCTCGCCGAAGAGGAGCTCTACGAATGAGCGGCTACACGGCCCACTTCAAGGTGTGGCGCGGGGACGTGAGCGGCGGCGGCCTTGAGGACTTCGAGGTCGAGGCCAACGAGGGCGAGGTGGTGCTCGACATCATCCACCGCCTCCAGGCCACCCAGACGCCCGACCTCGCCGTGCGCTGGAACTGCAAGGCCGGCAAGTGCGGTTCCTGCTCGGCGGAGATCAACGGCCGGCCGCGGCTGATGTGCATGACGCGCATGTCGGTGTTCGACCGGGACGAGACGATCACGGTGACACCGCTGCGGGCGTTCCCGGTCGTCCGCGACCTGGTCACCGACGTGGGCTTCAACTACACCAAGGCCAGGGAGGTCCCGGCCTTCGTGCCGCCGGCCGGTGTCGCCCCGGGCGAGTACCGGATGATGCAGGAGGACGTGGACCGCTCGCAGGAGTTCCGCAAGTGCATCGAGTGCTTCCTGTGCCAGGACACCTGCCATGTGGTCCGCGACCACGAGGAGAACAAACAGGCGTTCGCCGGGCCCCGGTTCCTGATGCGGGTGGCGGAGCTGGACATGCACCCCCTGGACGCGGCGGCGGACACCGGCCTGGACCGCAAGACCACCGCCCAGGACGAACACGGCCTCGGCTACTGCAACATCACCAAGTGCTGCACCGAGGTCTGCCCCGAGGGCATCAAGATCACGGACAACGCGCTGATCCCGCTGAAGGAGCGGGCGGTGGACCGCAAGTACGACCCGCTGGTGTGGCTGGGCTCGAAGATCAGGAGGCGCTCTTCAACAGGCTGAGGGCGCGGTCGGGTCATCGCACCCAGTCCTCCTTGTAGGCACGCCAGTCCGCCTCGGTCGCGGCGAAGTCGATGTACAGCGCGACGCCGAAGTTGGCCCGGTCGGCGTCGGTGCGGGAGAGCCCGAGCCGGACGCCCCGGACGGCTGCCGGCACGGTCTCGGCGTGGCCCCAGTGGTCGAAGTTGCTCTCGTAGTAGAAGGGCAGGCCCATCAGCAGGTCGGTGGAGGGCGGGGTGACCTCCAGGGCGAGGGAGGTCTGCTGGGCGACGTAGCCGCCGTAGGTGCCCTCCAGCGGCTGCGCGGTGTCGTACGTCATCACGGCGATCTGGTCGACGCGGCGGGCGACCTGGCCGAAGAACTCCTGCGACCACCACTTGGGGTGTTCGGTGAAGAGGCCGAACACGGTGTGGAGGGCCGGGAGCGGGTCGATCTGGTGGGCGGCGACGGAGAGTTGGGCGTCCCGGGAGCGGGTCTCGCGGCGCAGGGCGTCGAGGAGGGTGAGGAAGTCGCGGTCGTCGGACGGCATCGGCTCCAGGTCGAGGTGGATGCCCTCGTAGCCGGTGTCCAGGACCTGACGCGCGGAGCGGACGACGGCCGCGCGGGTGTCCCGGTCGTTCAGGAGCATGCCCTCGCTGTTCTCGGAGGCGAGGACGTCGCCGAGGAAGGCCTGGACGCGGACGCCGGGCAGTTTCTCGTGCACGGCGTCGATGAACCAGCGAGCCTTCGGATAGACCGACTTCGGGAGTGTCCCGTCGTGCTCCAGCGGGCCCGAGTGGACGTACAGGTCCCGGATGCCGGTGTCCTCCAGTCGCCGGGCCAGGGCGTCGACGTCGGCGTCCTTCTTGCGGCCGTCGACCCAGGCGTGGCCGAGCCAGAGGGCGTCGCGGTCGCGGGTGCGGGTGCCGTCGGCCGGGTCGCCCGTGTAGTTGATGCGGAGGGCTGTCAGAACGGCCAGGAGCGGGACCAGCAGGACCAGGACCACGGCGAGCGCCGTGCGTCTGATCCAGCGTCGGCGCCGCTTGCCTTCTTCCTCGGGTGCGGGGGCGTCCTGCGCGGCGTCTTCGGCGGCCGCCTCGGCCGGGGTGGTGCCTTCCGTGCGGTCCATGCCGTCTCCCCGGTGTTGCGGATGGTGTTGCCGGGGATGACGATCAGTACGGACGTTCGGTTGCCGTCAGAACAGGCTCAGCAGCGCCTCCGCGGGATCCGTCAGGCTCGTGTCGCCTCCGGGCAGGGGCAGTTCGAACCACACCGTCTTGCCCCGGGGCGTGCGGCGGGAGCCCCATGCGGCGCTGAGGAGGCCGACCAGCTGGAGGCCGCGGCCGCCCTCGTCGGTGTCGCGGGCCCGGCGGCGGCGGGGCTGGACGAGGCCGGAGTCCCAGACCTCGCAGACCAGGGTGCGGTCGAGCAGCAGGCGCAGCCGGATCTCGCCCTCGCCGTAGCGCAGGGCGTTGGTGACCAGTTCGCTGACCAGGAGTTCCGTGGTGTCTACCAGGGGTTCCATGTCCCAGGCGAGCAGCTGGGCGCGGGCGTACTCACGGGCCCGGCCCACGCTGCGCGGCTCGCGCGGCAGGGTCCAGTCGCCGACGGAATCCGTGGGCAGTCCCTGTACACGTGCCATCAGCAGCGCGATGTCGTCCTCGCCGTGGTGGGTGTCGAGGGTGTTGAGGACGTGGTCGCAGACGTCCTCAAGCGGCTGCGTGGGGTCGGAGAGCGCGCTGACGAAGGCTTGGAGGCCCTCGTCCAGGGGGTGGTCGCGGCTTTCGACCAGGCCGTCCGTGTAGAGCGCGAGCAGGGCGCCTTCGGGCAGTTCGACCTCGACCTCCTCGAAGGGCTCCCCGCCGACGCCGAGCGGCATGCCCGGCGGCACGTCGAGCATCAGCGCCGCCTCGCCCGGCTCGACCAGCACGGGCGGCAGATGGCCCGCGTTGGCGAACGTGCAGCGCCGGGTGACGGAGTCGTAGACGGCGTAGACGCAGGTGGCGAGGTACACCTCCGACAGGTCCGCCTCACGGGGGCGGCGGGCCGCCCGGGTCGCCTGCTGCACCCCGCCGGGGGCACCGAGGCCGCGGGCGATCTCGTCCAACTGGGAGAGCACCTCGGCCGGTTCCAGGTCGAGCTGGGCCAGGGTGCGGACCGCCGTGCGGAGTTCGCCCATGGCGACGGCGGCGCGCAGGCCGCGGCCCATGACGTCGCCGACGACCAGCGCGGTGCGGTGCCCGGGCAGTTCGATGACGTCGAACCAGTCGCCGCCGACCTCGCTGGGCCGACCGGTGTTGACGTTGCCGGGCAGGTAGCGGCAGGCGATGTCGAGGCCGGAGGCCTCCGGGTCGCCGGGCGGGAGCAGGGACCGTTGCAGTATCAACGCGCGTTCGTGCTCGCGGCGGTAGAGACGGGCGTTGTCGATGCAGACGGCGGCCCGCGCGGCCAGTTCGACGGCGAGGTCGCGGTCCCGGTCGCCGAACGGCTCGCTGCCCTTGGTCCGGGCGAACTGCACCAGCCCGACGACGGTGTCGTGGGCGACCATCGGCACCGCGAGCGTGGACTGCACGAGCCCGCCGTCCTCGCCCGGGACGGTCTGCGGGCGGGCCGTGCGCAGGGCGTCCGCGCAGGGCGAGTTGAACGGGTAGTGGTGGACGGCGCCCACCGCGACGGGCACCCCGGTGCCGGCGAAGGGCGCGTCGGAGACGGCGCTGGCGAAGGCGACCCGGCGCAGCTCGGCGCTGCCGTCGGCGAGCCCGGGCGGGGTCTCGTCGCCGGCCAGCAGGCCCTGGTAGAGGTCGACCGTGGCCAGGTCGCAGAAGCCGGGGACGACGACGTCCAGGAGTTGCCGGGCCGTGGTCTCCAGGTCGAGGGAGTTGCCGATGCGGGCGCCCGCCTCGTTCAGCAGGGCGAGGTTGCGCCGGGCGGCGGCGGCTTCGCGGGCGGCGGCGCGGCGGGCGGTGATGTCGATGCCGAGCCAGGCGATCCCGATGGGACGGCCCGAACCGCTGTGCACCCGGTAGAGGTTGACGGACCAGTGGCGGCGCTCGTCGGAGCCCGGCACGAAGCCCGTGACGTGCATGTCGGTGATGGAGCTGCCGGTCTCCAGCACCCTGCGCAGCGTGGCGGCGACCCGGTCGGCCTCGCCGCGCTGGAGGTAGTCGTGGACGCCCTTGCCGCGGTGGTCGTCGGGCGCGCCGCCGAAGATGGAGGCGAACCGCTGGTTGACGCGGCGGACCCGCAGGTCGGGGTCGATCAGCAGGAAGCCGAACGGGGATTGACTGAAAATGGCCTGCGAGGCGGCGAGGTCGGTCTCGATGCTGCGCAGCGTGCGCACGTCGACGACGATGCAGACGGCCGCCTTGTCGCCCTCCTCGGTGCGCGTCGGCATGACGTACACCTCGGCGAGTCCCTCGTGGCCGCACTCCCCCTCGGCGCCCCGCGGCATCCGGAAGGGCACCACGCCGGTCCACTCGCGGCCGTCGAGGATCTCGGCCATCTTGCGCATGCCGCGCTCGCGGTGGCGCGGGTCGATGAACGCCTCGATGGGGTCCATGCCGACGGCGCGGTCGGCGGGGATGCCGAAGAGGTGCTCGGCGCGCAGGCTCCACTGCTCGACCAGCCCGTCGGGCCCGATGGAGAAGGACGCGACCTTGATGTAGTCGTAGATGGATCCGGGGGGACTGCTCTGCCACATGGCGTCCCCCTGCGGGACCCCGTCGGCCGCGAGCGCACCCCCCACCGCGGAGGCCAGGCCGTCGGCCCTCGCCCTCGCGCCCTCCGACGGGTCCTCGGACTCCGTGGCCTTCGCTGGTATCTCGCTCACGCGAACCGTCCCCTCCAGCTCACCGCGTCCGGCACCGGTCACCGGGGGCGGCTGCCCGCAGTATCCAGCACTACGGTGCCGCACAACACGGTGTTCACGATCACAGCACGGTCCCGATGGTTTTCGGTCCGGACCGTGACAACACTTCCAGTCTTCTAACCAGGGGACACGGCGTCGAATCCCGTCCGTCGGCAACCGCCACTGGCCTGAACCATTCGCTCTACAGCGGTAAGGCGTACGTACACCGGATTTTCACTCCGGCACCGCGAGTTCGAACCACACCGTCTTGCCCGAGACGCCGGGCCGGGTGCCCCACCGGCGGGAGGAGGAGGCCACCAGGTGCAGTCCGCGGCCGCTCTCGTCATCGAGCCGGGCGGCCCGCTCGCGGGGCGGGTCCGGCAGCGGGTCGGAGACCTCGACCAGGAGGACGGCGACCGGGCCGGTGGGGCGGACCAGGCGGACCCCGATGGGGCCCGTGGCGTGCCGCAGGGCGTTGGTGACCAACTCACTGACCAGCAGCGCCGCGAGGTCCGCGAGGCTGTCGAGGCCCCAGTCGCGGAGCCGGCCGCGCACGGCCTGGCGGGCGGTGCGCACGGCGCCCGGTTCGGCGGGGAAAGCCCACTCGGCGCAGTCACCTTCGGTGTCGATCACGCCGATCACTTCCCAGGCAGGAGCCCCGCCCATGTCCGAATTCATGGGGTTAATAGGCACATACCCGATATCCAGGGCGGAGTACCGCGCAGGGCAGCGCACAGTGACACGAAAGGCGTAGGGGGCGCTCCCGAGGACCCTGCGATCGGGCCGCACGCCCCCCGCCTGCTTCAGGCGCCGGGCCCTCCCGGGACGTCCGGGCCGGGACCGCGGGGGGCGAGGCCGTCGACGGCCATCAGGTGGGCGAGGGCCTGCCGTACGGCCGGGACGTCCTGGTCGAGCCAGGGCACGTCCCAGACCTCGCCGGGGCCCAGCCAGCGCAGTTCGTCGTGGTCCTGCAAGGGCTCGGGGAGTGCGGAGCCGGGTCGCAGCCGGGCGGTCCACACGTGCAGGACGTAGGGCGCCCTGAGGGGCCACTCCCCCGGGACGCGGCCGTCGACCTCGGCGTCGACGCCGAGTTCCTCACGCAGTTCCCGCGCGAGCGCCGCGTCGGCCGTCTCGCCGGGCTCGACCTTGCCGCCGGGCAGCTCCCAGCGCCCGGCCAGCTCGGCGGGCGCGCTGCGCCGGGCGGCCAGCAGCCGGCCGTCCTCGACCAGCGCGGCCCCTACGACGATCCGCTCACTCATGCGGGGAGCCTACGGGAGCCCCACGGGCCTCCGGTCACCTCCCCGGGTGCTCCCACGGGGTCAGTCGTGCGCCACGGCCGGCCCGTTCTGGCCGAGCCGCTCGACCCAGTAGAGCTGCTTGTGGCCGCGACCGTCGAGGCTGTCCGCGATCTTCTGGGCCTCGGCCCGGGTCGCGTAACGGCCCACGCGGTAGCGGTTGCCGTTGTCGTCCTCTCGTATCACGAGCCAGGGAAGAGTGACCGTGCTGTCGTTCATCGCGCCCCTCCACTTCCCACCCGCGGCCTGTGCCGTGCCCCACCCGCTAAGGAAACCGCAATGCGCATATGCCCGACCCTACGCCTAACCTTCACGGAGCGAATACGGCTTTTCACAAAGAGGTACGCAACCAGCCAGAACGAAGGGGGCGCACAGCGGCGAACGCGCCGCCCACGTACCTCGGCGCAACCAGCCGGAGGCATACCGCATACACGTCCGTCGACCTGGGCACATGACGAACGCCCCCGGGACCCGCGCCACCCCGTCCCGCGAAGGTCCGAGCGGAGACGGTGTGAGCGGGGCGCTCGGGGAGCGCACCGCGGGGCGGATGTGAGCGCCGGCTACTTGACCGGAAGGTGGTAGGCGACCCGGTACCGGTCGGCCGGGATGACCACGTCGGCCGTCTCGACCGGGCGGCCGGAGGCGTAGAACGTGCGCTGGACGACCAGGACCACATGCCCGGGGACGCCGCCCAGGACGAGCAGTTCCTCGGCGAGGCCGGGCCGGGCGCCGACCTCCTCCGTGACGTTGTCCACGATCACGTCGATGGCGCGCATGCGCTCGACGACGCCCATGCCGCCGACCGGCCCCTCCTCCGGCAGCATCACGGGCGTCCGGCCCGTCACGGCGAGGGGCTCCCAGGAGGTGGAGAGCATCATCGCCTCACCGCCCTCGCGGTAGAGGTACCGCGTGCACATGACCCGCTCACCCGGCTCGATGCCCAGCCGCTCGGCGACCGCGACACTCGCCTCGGACTGCTCGCTGCTGGACTCCCAGGTGCCGCGCCCCTCGCCGTCGGCCTGCTCCTGGCGGAACGGGGTGGCCCCGCCCGTCGGGCGGTAGCCGGAGCGGGAGATGCGCCGGGGCACGGGCCGCTCGCGCACATACGTCCCCGAGCCGGAGCGGCCCTCGACCAGGCCTTCCGCCATGAGCACCTTGCGGGCCTCCAGCGCGACGGTGTCCGAGACCCCGTACTCCTGGCGGATTCTGGCCTGGGAGGGCAGGCGGGTGTGCGGTGGCAGCTGACCGTCGACGATCTTCTGGCGGAGATCACCCGCGACGCGCAGGTACGCCGGCTGCTCACCGAATGTCACTGGCCGCTCCCATCAGGTTGTACAGACAGCAACAGCGTGGCAACCGTAGGTTCCGTGGTGCAAGCAAAGGCCAGAGAATCACTCGATGTGATGACATGGTGGCCCTGAGGGCTTTACGCAGGCGGTTTCTCCCCGCTATGGCCGCCGTCACACCTGCGCTGCGGTGTCCCGGCTCTCGTCCCGCCCGGGGCGGGCGGGGTCGCCGCCGGCCCGAGGGCCTTGCGCGCCGTGACGGTCGCCCGGCCGCTCCTCGCACCACGGCACGGCGTACGGGCTTCCTGGACCAGGCTTCCCCGGCGTGAGCCGCACGCCACTCGCCCTGGACTGTGCGCGTCGCCCCATGACGGCCGGGTGGCTCGGCGATCCCGCGCCGTTCGCGGAGGACGAAGCCCCTAGGGGGTGCCCGTCCACCCCACCGGGAAGACCGCCCGCACCGTGAAGCCGCCGTCCGGCGCCGGGGCCGCGTGGAAGTCGCCGCCCAGCAGGTGGGCCCGTTCGCGCAGGCCCACCAGGCCATGGCCGCCGCCGGGGATCGGCGGCCGGTCGGCGACGCGACCGGGGGCGGTGTTGTGCACCTCGACGTGCAGGCCGGCCGCGCAGCGCACCCGTACCCGCGCCCGCGCACCCGGGGCGTGTTTGCGGATGTTCGTCAGCGCCTCCTGCACCGTGCGGTACGCGGCGCGCTCCACCGGTTCGGGCAGCGGGACCGGGGGGACCGACACGTCGAGGTCCACCGCGAGGCCGCTGTCGCGGACCAGCTCCGTGAGGTCGGCAAGACCGGCCCCCGGTGCGCCCGGCGCGTCGCGGTCCCCCGACGTGCGCAACACACCCACGAGGTGGCGCAGTTCGGTCAGGGTCTGGGCCGACAGTTCGTGGATCGTGCGGGCCGTCGTCCGCACGTCCGTGTCCCCGGGCCGGCCCACCTCCAGCGCACCGGCCTGGAGGCTGATCAGACTCACCTTGTGGGCGACGACGTCGTGCATCTCCCTGGCCAGCCGGTTGCGTTCGGTGGCCAGTACCCGTTCGGTCAGGACCTGGTTCTCCCAGGCCCGCCGCTCCGTCGCCGCCCGCAGGCGCTCCTGGCGCGAGCGGACGGACCGGCCGAGGACGACGACGCCCGCCGCCACACCGACGCAGTCCAGGGCGAGCAGCGCGGTCTCCCGGTCGAGGGCGAGGGAGGAGACGCCGGCCGCCGGGTGGGGGAGGAACCAGGCCACCGCGACCGCCGCCGCGCCCGCCACGGCGACGAGGGCGTGCCCGCGCCGGACGGCGACGCAGTAGAGCGCGATCAGCGGGGCGAAGGCGATGTGTCCGAGGTACAGCCCCGGCAGGCCGGCGAGCACGGCCGCCTCGGGGGCCCGGCGCCGCACCAGCAGCGCGCCGGCGGCGACCAGCGCGAGCCACGTCCCGTGCCCGGACGTGAGGCCGTTGACCACCAGTCCGTCGACCAGCGCGACCAGCACCGGGAGCGCGCCGGAGGCGAGCCGCCGTACGGCGCCGGGGGTCTGCGGCCCGCCGCCCCCTTCTCCGGCCGGGGGTGCCCCGGACGCCGGCACCCCGCTCATCGCCGCCCCGGTCCCTTCTCGACCAGGTCCGCCCGGTCCGCGACGACCGCCGCCTGCACCCGGTTGAGACCGCCCAGCTTCGCCAGCACGGCGCTCACGTGGTCCTTGACCGTGCCGTGCGCCAGGTGCAGCCGGCTCGCGATGGCCCGGTTGCTGAGCCCGGCCCCCACCAGGGCGAGCACCTGCCGCTCCCGGCCGGTGAGTGCCCGCACACGCCGTACGGCGTCCTCGTCGCGGCCGGAGAGCAGGTAGCCGTCGATCACCTGCCCCACCGCCTCGGGCGCCAGCACCCGGCGACCGGCGGCCAGCGCCCGTACGGCGTCGATCAGTTGCTCCGGCGCGGTGTTCTTCATCAGGAACCCGGCCGCTCCCAGGCGCAGCGCCTCGTCCACGTGTTCACGGGCGTCGAAGGTGGTCAGCATCGCCACCGCGGGGGGTCGCGGAAGGGCGGCGACCTGCCGCAGCACGGCCGGCCCGTCCACGACCGGCATGCGGATGTCGAGCAGCAGGACGTCCACCCGCCCGTCCCGCACGGCCTCCACCGCGCCCACGCCGGCGCAGTCGGCGACGACGGTGATGTCCTGCGCCGAACCGAGGATCACGCGCAGTCCGGTGCGTACCAGTGGCTCGTCGTCCACCACCGCGACTCGTATCACTTCCGCCCCCCGCCCAGCGCGATCACCGTTCGTTACGACGTCCCTCCCCCGTGCGGCGTTGCACCGGTGCCGTGTGCCACCTGCCACACGGCGGCCCGGACCCCGCCGGTCGGCGGGGTCGGTTCCCGCCCCCGGACGGGTGCCGCCGGCCGGTGCCGCGCTGCCACGATCCGTCAGGACGCCGATCACGACCGGCCCGTCGAACGGGCCGTCAGCACAACGCGAGGACGCACATGCACCACACCCAGGACCGCTCCGCCCGACGCCGACGCACCCACTCCCGCATCCTGGTGGCGTGCTGCACCGCCGGAGCGGTGCTGCTGACCGCCGCGGGCGCGCACGCAGGGACCGGCGACGCGGGCTCCCGCTCGTCCCTGGCGGTCCAGGCGGCCGAGACGGTCGAGCGCGTCACCGGGACCTCCGACCTCGTCCCCGGCACGCCCGTCGCCGGCGGAGCCACCCGCGCGGAGGTCGGCGACGAGACGTCCGTCGCCCGCATCACCACGCCGGCCACCGCCGACGGCGCCGTGGAGTTCGCCCACGGCTCCGACGTGCTGCGCCTGACCCTGCCCGGCAGCGCCGACGCGCAGGCCACGACCAGCGCCAACGGCACGGTCGTCTACCCGGGTGCGGGCGAGGACGTCGACCTGGCCGTGCAGCCCAACCGGGACGGGGTGCGCGCCCTGATCACGCTCAAGGACGCGGACGCCCCGACCGAGTTCCGGTTCCCGCTCGGCCTGCCGGCGGACGCGGCCACCGAGACCCTGGAGGACGGTTCCGTCCTGGTCACCCGCGGTGAGGAGTACCTGGGCACGTTCGACGCGCCCTGGGCGAAGGACGCGCGCGGCGAGGCCGTGCCCACGGAGTACCGCGTCGAGGGCGGCGCCCTCGTGCAGACCGTACGGCCGGGGCCGGGCACGGCCTTCCCGGTGGTGGCGGACCCGGCGTGGTTCATCCCGCTCGCGATCGTCGCCGGGCGGCTGCTGCTCTCCCAGGGTGTCAAGAGCATCTCCAAGCACGCGGCCCAGCGCATGGCGCAGCGCGGCATCAGCCAGGAGATGGTCGCGCGTACGGTGAAGACCGGCAAGAAGACCAAGGGCAAGTCGCCGGGCACGTGGAAGTACACCACCGGCAAGATCTGGGTCGTGATCAACAAGGCCGGCAACGTCGTGTCCGTCGGCCGCAACTGAGCCCGTTCCCGAGAGGCGAAGCATGCACATCGAGTACGACCGCGAGAACGACACCGCGTATGTCTCTCTCGTCGAGCACATCGCGGACGGCGCGGCCGTCCGGCAGATCCCCGTCGACGGGGTGGGGACGGACGCCGAGGTGTTCCTCGACGTGGACGCGTCGGGGCGGCTGCTCGGCATCGAGGTGATCGGTGCGGGTGGGGCGCTGCCGGTGGAGGTACTGGAGCGGGCCTCCACGGGCTGAGGCGCGATCGGCCGGGCCGGTACCCCGGCCTGGCCGGTACCCCCGGTCTGGCCGGTACCCCCGGCCTGGCCGGCCCCCCGGTTTGGTCGGCCGACCGTCCCGCAGTCCCGGGGCGACGCCCCCGTCGTTCCCCCCCCTCCCGCGGAGTGTCTGCGTGGCTGACGGGGTGTCATGAGGGTTCTGCCGGTCCGTGCAGGACCCTTGTGCAATTCCTGTGGAGGCCTCAATCTTTCGCTGACGCACAGGAGTAGCCGCTGGCTTGACATGGTCATGACCCAATGGCCTCATCGGCGGCTACCGACGGGCGTGCACCACACCCCACAGCGCACCACCGATTGAGGAGGACCCCTCAGATGGCAGTGATGCGTACTCCCCACAGATCCTCCCGGCGAAGACTGGCCGCGCTCGGCGCGACGGCCACCGCGGCGCTCGTCGCGAGCCTCGTCTCCGCCCTCCCCGCCGGCGCCGCCCCGGCCGCCACCGAAGGGCGCATCCAGTACGAGGGCGCCGCGAACGCCGTCGCCGGCAGCTACGTCGTCACCCTGAAGTCGGAGAAGGCCGCTTCCGCCGAGGGCCGCGCGCTCGCGCGCAAGTACGGCGCCGACATCGAGCGGACCTACACCAAGGCCCTGAACGGCTACGAGGTCGAGGCGTCCGAGTCCGAGGCGAAACGTCTCGCCGCCGACCCGGCCGTCGCCTCCGTCGTGCAGAACCGGACGTTCTCCGTCTCCGGGACGCAGCCGAGCCCGCCGTCCTGGGGCCTGGACCGCATTGACCAGAAGAGCCTGCCGCTGAACAGCTCGTACACCTACCCGGACTCCGCCGGCGAGGGCGTCACCGCGTACGTCATCGACACCGGCGTCCGGATCAGCCACGGCGACTTCGGCGGCCGGGCCTCCTACGGCTACGACGCCGTCGACAACGACAACACCGCCCAGGACGGTCACGGCCACGGCACGCACGTCGCCGGCACGGTCGCCGGAAGCGCCTACGGCGTCGCCAAGAAGGCCAAGGTCGTCGGCGTGCGGGTGCTGAACAACTCCGGGCAGGGCACCACCGCGCAGGTCGTCGCCGGCATCGACTGGGTCGCCCGGAACGCGGTCAAGCCCGCCGTCGCCAACATGTCCCTCGGCGGCCCCGGCGACACGGCCATCGACACGGCCGTCCGCAACGCCATCACCTCCGGCGTCACTTTCGTGGTCGCGGCCGGCAACGAGTCCACCAACGCCTCCACCCGGTCCCCCGCACGGGTCACCGAGGCCGTCACGGTCGGGGCCACGACGTCGAGCGACGCCAAGGCGAGCTACTCCAACTACGGCACCGTCCTGGACCTGTTCGCGCCCGGCTCGTCCATCACCTCGGCCTGGAGCACGAGCGACTCGGCGACCAACACCATCTCCGGCACGTCGATGGCGAGCCCGCACGTCGCCGGGGCCGCCGCCCTGCACCTGGCCGCCAACCCCACGGCCACGCCCGCGCAGGTCTCCGCCGCGCTGACGTCCGCCGCCACCACCGGCGTCGTCACCAGCCCCGGCACCGGTTCGCCCAACCGGCTCCTGCACGTCGGCGGCGGTACGACCACCCCGCCCGGCCCGCGCTTCGAGAACACCGCCGACCAGGCCATCGCCGACAACGCCACCGCCGAGTCCCCGGTGACGGTCTCCGGCGTCTCCGGCAACGCCCCCTCGGCCCTGGCCGTGGAAGTGCACATCGTCCACACCTACATCGGTGACCTCCAGGTCCAGCTGATCGCCCCCGACGGCACGGCGTACACGCTGAAGGCGTACGGCACCGGCGGCAGTGCGGACAACATCGACACCACGTACACCGTGAACGCCTCCTCGGAGGCCGCGAACGGCACGTGGAAGCTGCGCGTGAGCGACAACGCCCGCTACGACACCGGACGGATCGACGCCTGGGCGCTCCAGTTCTGACCTCGGTGGCCTGCATGACCCGAGTGACCTGAGCGCAGGGGCCGGACTCGTACGAGTCCGGCCCCGACCCGTACGTGGTCGACCCTCAGCCGGGGTCCCGGCGGAGCAGGGCCAGTTCCGCGTTCATCTCGGCGAGGAACCGCACGACCACCTCCAGCTCCTCGGGGCCGAACCGGCCCCGGGCCGCGTCGGTGCTCCGGGCCAGGGGGCGGAAGTAGTCCCGGGCCAGGCCCCTGGCCGCGTCGGCGTAGTGCAGGTGCACCACGCGGCGGTCGCCGGCGTCCCGGACGCGGCGGATGTGCCCGGCCCGCTCCAGCCGGTCGAGGCACGCGGTCACCGCGCCGGACGTGAGATTGAGCTGCCCGCGCAGACGGCCCGGCGTCATGGGCTCGCCCCCCGCCTCCGGGTCGGAGTCGGCGTCGAGGATCGCGATCAGGGCCTGCATGTCGGTGAGGTGCAGCCCCTGCGCCTGGGCGAACTCCTGGGCGATGCGGTTGAACTCGCTGTTCATCCGGCGCAGCAGAACGGCGAAGGACTGCAACCCCGTGGGGTCGTCCGCCGGAAGAGATGCCGTGGGTGCACCGGAGCCGCTCATCCCCCCAGCGTAGTATCTCTCGATGATTGAGATACTTTATGAGTGAGTTACTTCTTCTCCGACTGACCCCACCTACGGCTTGGGATGCGCATGAGTACCGCACAGCGTCGGACCCGGCGGCTCGTACCGCTCGTTCTGCTGCTCGTCTGGCTGGGGGTGGGCGCAACGCTCGGTCCCTACGCGGGCAAGCTCGGCGAGGTGGCCACCAACGACCAGGCCGCCTTCCTGCCGCGGAGCGCCGAGTCCACCCGGGTGCTCGACGCCCGCGCGGCCTTCGACCGGGCCGAGACCGTGCCGGCCGTCGTGGTCTGGACGGCGGACGGGGAGCGGTTCACGAAGGAGCGGCAGGCCGAGGCCGGCCGCGCCGTGGCCGCGCTCGCCGGGCAACCCGGCGTCGTGGGCCGCCCGTCGCCCGCCCTGCTCTCCGACGACCGCGAGGCGATACAGGCCGTCGTCCCGCTGAAGCCCGACCTGGGCGACGAACTGCCGGCGGTCCTCGACGCGGTGCGCGAGGCGGCCGGTTCCGTGCCCGGCACCACCGCCCGGATCGCCGGGCCGGCGGCCAGTCAGGCCGATCTGTCGGACGCGTTCGCGGGCATCGACGGACTGCTGCTCGGCGTGGCCCTCGGCGCCGTGCTGCTGATCCTGCTGCTGGTGTACCGGAGCGTCCTGCTGCCGTTCCTGATCATCCTGGGGTCGGTCTTCGCCCTGGGCCTGGCCTGCGCGGTGGTCTACGCGCTGGCGGAGCGGGACGTGGTCCGGGTCGACGGACAGGTCCAGGGCATCCTGTCGATCCTGGTCATCGGCGCCGCCACCGACTACGCCCTGCTGCTGGCCGCGCGCTTCCGCGAGGAACTCGCCCTGCGCGCGGACCGCTTCGGGGCCGCGACGGCCGCCGTACGCCGTTCCTTCGGGGCGATCACCGCCAGTGCCGCCACCGTGGCGCTCGGGCTGCTGGCCCTGCTCGCCAGCGACCTCACCAACAACCGCGCCCTCGGGCCGGTCGGCGCCATCGGCATCGGCTGCGCCGTGCTGGCCACGCTCACCTTCCTGCCGGCCGCGCTGGCACTGCTGGGCCGCGCCGCCTACTGGCCCTCCCGCCCCAAGCCGCCGCAGGAGTCCGCGCGGGGCAGCGGCGTGTGGCGCCGGGTCGCCGGGGCGGTGGACGCCCGGCCGCGGCGGATCTGGGTGGTGACGGCGCTCGTCCTCGCCGTGTTCGCGGCCTTCTCGCCGTCCCTGTCCTCCAAGGGCGTGCCGCTCGACGAGATCTTCGTGAACGACGCGCCCTCGGTGTCCGCGCAGGCGACGCTCGGGGAGCACTTCCCCGGCGGGTCCGGCAACCCGGCCGTCATCATCGCCGACTCCGGCCGGGCCGCCGAGGTGACGGCCGCCGCGCGGAGCACCGAGGGCGTGGCCTCCGCTGGCGCCGTCTCGGCCTCCGGACGGCCCGGGGCGGGCGAGCCGCTCGCCGTCGACGGGCGGGTGCGCATCGACGCCACCCTGGAGGCCGCCGCGGACAGCGACGCGGCCAAGGAGACCGTCGAGCGGCTGCGCGCGCGGGTGCACGCGGTCCCGGGGGCCGACGCACTGGTCGGCGGGTACACGGCGCAGCAGTACGACACCCAGCAGACCGCCGCCCGGGACCGGACGGTCATCGTGCCGGTCGTGCTCGCCGTCATCCTGCTGATCCTGATGCTGCTGCTGCGTTCCCTGCTCGTGCCGGTGCTGCTGGTCGCGACCGTGGGGCTCAACTTCCTGGCGACGCTGGGTGTGTCGGCGCTGGTCTTCCAGCACCTGCTCGGGTTCGGCGGGACGGACGCCTCGGTGCCGCTGTACGGCTTCGTGTTCCTGGTGGCGCTCGGCGTCGACTACAACATCTTCCTGATGTCGCGGGTCCGGGAGGAGGCGCTCGGGCACGGCAACCGGCAGGGGGTGCTGCGCGGCCTGACCACCACCGGCGGGGTGATCACCTCGGCGGGTGTGGTGCTCGCGGCGACGTTCGCGGCGCTGATGGTGATCCCCCTGGCGTTCCTGGTGCAGATCGCGTTCATCGTCGCCTTCGGGGTGCTGCTCGACACGCTCGTGGTGCGCTCGCTGCTGGTGCCCGCCCTGATGATCGACATCGGGCCCCGGGCCTGGTGGCCGAGCGCCCTCGCCCGCGACAGGCCGCCGGCGTCCGGCGACGGTACTCCCTCCGGCTGAACCGTCCGCGTCACCCGTGTCGTGCATCCGCCGGGCGCCCCGAGCGGGAAGGGTTCACGTCGGGGCCGGGCGCGCTCCGGCAGCGCGGCGACGGCTCGGGAGGACGGAGGCACACCATGGCGACGGACGGGCGGCGGCTGCACTGCCTGGTCACCGGGGCGTCCGGATACATCGGCGGGCGCCTGGTGCCGGAACTGCTCCAGGAGGGCCACAGCGTCCGGTGCCTCGCCCGCTCCCCCGGCAAACTCCGCGACCACCCCTGGGCGTCGCACGCCGAGACGGTCCGGGGGGACGTCACGGACCCGGAGTCGCTCGCCCCGGCGATGCGCGGGGTCGACGTCGCCTACTACCTGGTGCACGCCCTCGGCTCCGGCTCCCGGTTCGAGGACACCGACCGCGCCGCCGCCCGGATCTTCGCCGAGCAGGCCCGGGCGGCCGGCGTACGGCGGATCGTCTACCTCGGCGGGCTCACGCCCCGTGACGTCCCCGAGGAGTCGCTCTCCCCGCATCTGCGGTCGCGGGCCGAGGTGGGGGAGATCTTCCTCGACTCGCCCGTGCCCGCCACGGTGCTGCGGGCCGCCGTCGTCATCGGCTCGGGCTCGGCGTCGTTCGAGATGCTGCGCTACCTCACCGAACGGCTGCCCGTCATGGTCACTCCCAGCTGGGTGCACACCCGCACGCAGCCCATCGGCGTGCGGGACGTGCTGCGCTACCTCGTCGGGTCGGCCACCATGCCGGACGACGTCGACCGGGCCTTCGACATCGGCGGCCCGGACGTCCTCACCTACCGGGACATGATGCTGCGCTACGCCGCCGTCGCCGGACTGCCCCGGCGGTTCATCGTGCCGGTCCCGGTCCTCACCCCGCGGCTGTCCAGCCACTGGGTGGGACTCGTCACCCCCGTGCCCGCCTCCCTCGCCCGGCCGCTGACCGAGTCGCTGCGGCACGAGGTCGTCTGCGGCGACCACGACATCGCCCGGTACGTGCCGGACGCCCCGGGCCGGCCGCTGCCGTTCGACGAGGCGCTGGCCCTGGCGCTGCGCAGGGTGCGCGAGGCGCAGGTCTCCACGCGCTGGTCCTCGGCGTCGGTGCCCGGGGCGCCCAGCGACCCGCTGCCCACCGACCCGGACTGGGCGGGCGGCAGCCTCTACCAGGACGAACGGCAGCGGCCGGTCGAGGCGTCCCGGGCGGCGCTGTGGCGGGTCGTCGAGGGCATCGGCGGCGACAACGGGTGGTACTCCTCCCCGCTGGCCTGGGCGGTGCGGGGCTGGCTGGACCGGTTCGCGGGCGGGGTCGGGCTGCGCCGCGGACGGCGTGACACCGAGCGGCTCAGGGTCGGCGACTCGCTGGACTTCTGGCGGGTCGAGGAGATCGAACCCGGCCGTCTGCTGCGGCTGCGGGCCGAGATGCGGCTGCCCGGGCTCGCCTGGCTGGAGATGTACGCCGAGACCGACGACAAGGGCCGCACCCGCTACCGGCAGCGGGCCCTGTTCCATCCGCGGGGCCTGCTGGGCCACGCCTACTGGTGGAGCGTCGCCCCGTTCCACGCCGTCGTGTTCGGCGGCATGGCGCGCAACATCGCGCGGGCCGCGTCCGAGGGCACCGGCGGACGCCGGAGCGCCTCGCGCATCCGGCGGGCCCGCGGGCGGCGAAGTGTCCGGGAGCAACGCCCGGAACCCGCACCACCGCACCAGGAGTGACACCATGACCGTCGCGGTCGTCCTGTTCACCTCGGACCTGCGCCTGCACGACCATCCGCCCCTGCGCGCGGCGCTGAACTCGGCGGACGAGGTCGTGCCCCTGTTCGTCCGCGACCCCGCCGTCCACGCCGCCGGATTCGACGTGCCCAACCGGGCCGCCTTCCTCGCCGACTGCCTGGCCGACCTCGACTCCTCGCTGCGCCGGCGCGGCGGACGGCTGGTCGTGCGCTCCGGGCCGGTCGCCCGGGAGGTCCGGTCGGTCGCCGCCGAGTGCGGCGCGACGGAGGTGCACATGGCCGCGGGGGTCACCGGCTACGCCCACCGCCGCGAGGAGCGGCTGCGCGCGGAACTCGGCGCCGGCCAGGTCGCGCTGCGGGTGCACGACAGCGTGGTCACCGCCCTCGCGCCGGGCGCGGTGACACCGGCCGGCTCGGACCACTTCGCCGTCTTCACCCCGTACCTGCGCCGCTGGTCCAAGGAACCGCTGCGCGACCTCCTGCCCGCTCCGCGCGCGGTGCGGGTCCCTGACGCGGCGCGCGGCGAGGAGCCGCCCGCGCGCGCGGGGGTGGCGGACGTGTCACCGGATCTGCCGGCCGGTGGGGAGGGCGCGGGGCGCGACCGGTTCGCCCGGTGGGCCGATGCCGGCCTGTCCCGGTACGAGGAACGGCACGACGACCTGGCCGGTGACGCGACCTCACGCCTGTCGCCGTACCTCCACTTCGGGGCGCTCTCGCCGGTGGAGGTCGTCCGGCGGGCCCGCGAGAAGGGCGGCGCGGGGGCGGAGGCGTTCGTCCGTCAGCTGTGCTGGCGCGACTTCCACCACCAGGTCCTCGCGGCCCGGCCCGATGCGTCCGTGCAGGACTACCGCCCCCGGGGCGACCGGTGGCGCGGCGAGGAGGAGGCCGCCGAGGACATCGCCGCCTGGCGGGAGGGCCGCACCGGCTACCCGGTGGTGGACGCGGGCATGCGCCAGCTGCGCCACGAGGGCTGGATGCACAACCGGGCCCGGCTGGTGGCGGCGAGCTTCCTGACCAAGACGCTGTACGTGGACTGGCGGATCGGCGCCCGGCACTTCCTGCGGTATCTGGTGGACGGCGACCTCGTCAACAACCAGCTGAACTGGCAGTGGGTCGCCGGCACCGGCACCGACACCCGCCCCCACCGCGTCCTCAACCCCGTCCTCCAGGGCAAGCGCTACGACCCGGACGGCACGTACGTACGCCGTTGGGTGCCCGAACTGGCGGAGGTCGGCGGCGCCGCGGTGCACGAGCCCTGGCGGCTGCCGGCGGACGAGCGGGCCGGGCTGCGGTATCCGGAGCCGCTCCTCGATCTCGGCGAGGGCCTGGCCCGCTTCCGGCAGGCCCGTGGCCGCGGCTGAGAATCGGGCACCCGACGCATCCGGAACACCACTCCCGGCGGAAGCACACGGAAGCACACGGACGCACTGAGGTGCGAACGACCGGAAGCGAGAAGGGGTTGGGCATGCTTGGACCGCGGCCGACGACGGCCGGACCGGCGGAGACGAACCACGCCCCGCTCACCGCTCCCGGGGCCACGCGCGCCATGGAGGCGGTTCTGGAGCGGGTGCTGGAGGACCGGCTGCGGCAGGCCCGCGACACCGACGCGGTGTTCTCCCGCGAGACGGCCGAGCGCGTCGCCGCGTTCGTCCGGCGGGGCGGCAAGCGGCTGCGTACGGCGTTCGTGTGGTGCGGCTGGCGGGCCGCGGGCGGCTCCGGAGACACCGGCGCGGTCTCGCGCACGGGCGCGGCCCTCGAACTGCTCCAGGCCTGCGCCCTCATCCACGACGACGTGATGGACGGGTCACCGCTGCGCCGGGGCGCCCCCGCCCTGCACGTGGACTTCGCCCGGGAGCACCCGGCCGGCCGGACCGGCCGGTCCACCGACGCGTTCGGGACGTCGGCCGCGGTGCTCGCGGGCGACCTGGCGCTGGCGTGGGCGGACGACCTGCTGACGGAGACGGCGCTCGCCTCGCCGCACGGCTCGCGGCTGCACGAGGAGTGGCGGGCGATGCGCACCGAGATGGTCGCCGGGCAGTACCGCGACCTGCGCGCGCAGGCGAGCGGCTCGTCCGGCGCCGAGGAGGCGCTGACCATCGCCGTCCTGAAGAGCGCCCGGTACACGGTCGCGCGGCCCCTGGCGCTGGGCGCGGCCCTGGCGGGCGCGGACGCCCGCACCGTGGGCGCGTTGCGGGCCGCCGGCCGGTGCGCGGGGCTGGCCTTCCAGCTGCGTGACGACCTCCTCGGGGCGTTCGGCAACCCGGCGCTGACCGGTAAACCGGCCGACGAGGATCTGCGCTCCCGCAAGCTCACGCCTCTCCTCGCCGCCGCCGTCCGGCTCGCGGAGGCCACCGGCGACCGGGACGCCGCCGCCGTGCTCGCGCCGGGCGCCCAGGCCCGGCCGGGGCACACCGTCGACCGGATGCGGGAGGCCATGGAGCGGACGGGCGCCCGGGAGGAGGTGGAGGCGAGGATCGCGGACCTGGCGGCCACCGGGCTGCGGCATTTCGAGGCGACCGGCGCCGCCACGGGTGTGCGGCGGGAGTTCGCCGCCCTGGTCGAGCGGGCCTCGGGTCTCGCCCCGCGCCCGGCGGAGGAGCTCGTATGAGGACGGTGACGGGACCGACGGACCATGTCGTCGTGGTGGGCGCCGGCCTGTCCGGGCTGGCGTGCGCCCTGCATCTGCTGGGCGCGGGCCGCCGGGTGACGCTCGTCGAACGGGACGCCGGGCCGGGCGGGAGGGCCGGGCGGGCCCGGCTCGGCGACTACCTGGTGGACACCGGGCCGACCGTGCTGACGATGCCGCACCTGGCCGACGAGGCGTTCGCGGCGGTCGGCGAGAGCCTCGGCCGGCACGTCGAGCTGATGCCCCTGCACCCCGCCTACCGGGCCGTTTTCGCGGACGGGACCTCGCTCGACGTGCACACCGGGGCCGACGCCATGGAGGCGGAGGTGCGGCGCTTCGCCGGACCGGCCGAGGCGGCCGGCTACCGCAGGCTGCGGGAGTGGCTGGAGCGGCTGTACCGGGCGCAGATGGGCCGTTTCATCGACACCAACTTCGACTCGCCGTTCCAGCTGGCACACCCGGACCTGGCCCGGCTGGCGGCGCTCGGCGGCTTCGGGCGTCTCGACGGCAGGATCGGCCGCTTCCTCTCCGACGCCCGTCTGCGCCGGGTCTTCTCCTTCCAGGCCCTGTATGCCGGGGTCGCACCGGCCCGGGCGCTCGCGGCGTACGCGGTGATCGCCTACATGGACACGGTGGCCGGTGTCTGGTTCCCCAAGGGCGGCATGCACGCGCTGCCCCGGGCGATGGCGGACGTGGCGGCCGGAGCCGGTGCGGAGCTGCGCTGGTCGGCCGAGGTGAGCGGGCTGGAACGCTCCGCGGGCCGGGTGCGGGCGGTCCGGCTCGCGTCGGGCGAGCGCATCCCGTGCGACACGGTGGTGCTGACCTGCGAACTGCCCACCGCGCACCGGCTGCTGGGCCGGGCGCCCCGGCGTCCGGTACGGCTGCGGCACTCGCCGTCCGCGGTGGTCCTGCACGCGGGGACCGACCGCACCTGGCCCCACCTCGCCCACCACACGCTGTCCTTCGGCGCCGCGTGGGAGCGCACCTTCGACGAACTGACCCGCTCGGGTTCGCTGATGAGCGACCCGTCGCTGCTGATCACCCGTCCGACCACGCACGACGCCTCCCTGGCGCCGCCGGGCCGCCACCTGCACTACGTCCTGGCGCCCTGCCCCAACACGGCCGTCGGCCCCTCCGCCGCCGCCTGGCGGGACCTGGGCCCGCGGTACCGCGACAGCCTGGTCGCCGAGCTGGAACGCCGCGGCCTGGACGGGTTCGCGGCCGGCGTCGAGGAGGAACTGCTGGTGACGCCGCTCGACTGGGCGGCCCAGGGCCACGCGGCGGGCAGTCCCTTCTCCGTGTCCCACACCTTCGCCCAGACCGGGCCCTTCCGGCCGCGCAACCTCGTGCGCGGGCTGGACAACGTGGTGCTCGCCGGCTGCGGGACCACGCCCGGGGTCGGCGTACCGACCGTGCTCATCAGCGGGAAACTCGCCGCCGCCCGCGTCACCGGGGGCCGCACCCGGGTGATCCGGGCGGGCCGGTCCCCCGACCGCCGCCCGTCCGCCCCGACCGGAGCAGGTGCCCATGACCCGTCGTGAACTGGATGCCGCCGGCATCACCGACCCCGGCCTGCGCGGCGCCTACAGCCGGTGCCGGCAGCTCAACGCCCGGCACGGCCGGACCTACTTCCTGGCCACGCGCCTGCTGCCGCTGGAGCGCCGGTCCGCGGTGCACGCGCTGTACGGCTTCGCCCGCTGGGCCGACGACATCGTCGACGACCTGGACCGGCGGCTGACACCCGACGAGCGGGACCTGCTGCTGAAGCGGCTGGAGGGCGATCTCGCGCACGGGCTGCGGGGCGGCGGCGGGGCCGAACCGGTGGTGCGGGCCGTGGCCGACACCGCCGGCCGCTACGGCATCGAGGTGGACCTGTTCGCCGACTTCCTCGCGTCGATGCGCGCCGACCTGACCGTCACGGACTACCCGACCTACGCCGACCTGCGGGCCTACATGCACGGCTCGGCCGCGGTGATCGGCCTCCAGATGCTGCCCGTGCTCGGCACGGTCGTCCCGCGCGAGGAGGCGGCACCGCACGCGGCGGCCCTCGGGGTGGCGTTCCAGCTGACCAACTTCCTGCGGGACGTGGGTGAGGACCTGGACCGCGGTCGCGTCTACCTGCCGGCGGACCTGCTCGCCGCCCACGGCGTGGACCGGCCGCTGCTGGAGTGGAGCCGGCGCAGCGGCCGCCGTGACCCGCGCATCCGGGCGGCGCTCGTCGCCGCCGAGGCCCTGACCAGGGACGTGTACCGGGACGCGGAACCGGGCATCGCGATGCTCGACCCGCGGGTACGCCCGTGCATCCGCACCGCGTTCACGCTGTACGGCGGCATCCTCGACGCGATCGCTCGGCACGACTACGCCGTGCTGCACCGTCGGGCGGTGGTGCCCCGGCGCCGGCGGGCGGCCACCGCCGCGGCCGGTGTCCTGAAGGTGGCCGGCGCGCGGTGGCGCGCGGCACCCGCGACGCGGCCCGCCGCGCTGGAACGGAAAGGACCGGCTCGTGACTGACCGAGCGGACAAGGCACGCTGGACCTCACCGCTGCGGCGGCGCCGCGGCCCCGGCTGGGCGGAGCAGACGCCGACCTGGCGCGCGGCCCGCCCGGCGCTGATCGCCGACACGCTCAAACGGGCGTCCGCCCGGCCCTCGGGCAACTGGTTCGTCGTCGGCTCCTCGCGCGCCGTGCGCCCCGGCCGCCCCCACGGCAGGACCGTCGGCGGCGTCGAGGTGGTGCTGTGGCGCTCGGAGACGGGCGAGCTGCGGGCCGGTCCCGGCGCCTGCCCGCACCTCGGTGCTCCGCTGCGGGACAGCCGGGTGGTGTGCGGCACGCTGGTCTGCCACTGGCACGGACTGGCCCTGGACGGTGCCGCGTTCGCCGGCTGGCAGCCGTACCCCGTGCACGACGACGGAGTACTGGTGTGGGTGCGGCTGGACGGCGTCGGGGGTGAGGAGCCGTCGGAACGGCCCGTGGTTCCGGCGCGTCCCGCGCCGGGCGCCGGGGTGGACGCGGTGTTCACGGCGGTCGGGCGGTGCGAGCCGCAGGACGTGGTGGCCAACCGGCTCGATCCGTGGCACGGGTCCTGGTTCCACCCGTACTCCTTCGTCGATCTGACGGTGGTGAGGGAACCGCAGGGCGGCGAGGGGGGCGACGCGGACGACGCCTTCGTGGTCGACGTGTCCTTCCGGGTGGCGGGCCGTCTGGTGGTGCCCGTGCGGGCCGAGTTCACCGCGCCGGAGCCGCGCACCGTCGTCATGCGCATCACCGGCGGCGAGGGCGCCACGTCCGTGGTCGAGACGCATGCCACGCCGCTGACCGCGGCGGACGCGGACCGACCGCGGACGGCCGTGATCGAGGCGGTCGTCGCCGCTTCGGACCGGCGGGGCTTCGCCCTGGCCCGGGCCGCCGCCCCCGTGCTGCGCCCCCTGATGCGGGGTACGGCCGGGCGCCTGTGGCGCGACGACCTCGCCTACGCCGAGAGGCGCTGGGAGCTGCGCAGCACCGGACGCTTCCCCGGGTGACACGACCCCGCCGGACGGGCCTGCGCGGAGCGGCCCGGGCCCGCCCAGCGGCCCTGCGCCACCGGCGCGACCCGCGTTCCGCCCGGCGGCCGTGCATCACCGGCGCAACCCGAGCCCGCCCAGCGGCCCTGCGCCACCGGCGCAACCCGAGCCCGCCCGGCAGCCCTGCGCCACCGGCGCAACCCGAGCCCGCCCGGCAGCCCTGCGCCACCGGCGCGACCCGAGCCCGCCCGGCAGCCCTGCATCACCGGCGCGACCCGCGTTCCGCCCAGCGGCCCTGCATCACCGGCGCAACCCGAGCCCGCCCAGCGGCCCCGCATCACCGGCGCAACCCGAGCCCGCCCAGCGGCCCCGCATCACCGGCGCAGCGCACCCGAGCCCGCACGGCGCACCCGAGCCCGCCCGGCGGCCCTGCGTCACCGGCGCGGCCCGGGCCCGTCCGGCGGCCCCGCATCACCGGCGCAACCCGAGCCCGCCCCGCGGCCCCGCATCACCGGCGCAACCCAAGCCCGCCCAGCGGCCCCGCATCACCAGCGCGACCCGCGTTCCGCGAGCGCGCCGAGGGCCCGCAGCACCGGGGAGCGGCCCGCCCGTGGCACGGTCCACAGCACCTGGCCGCGGACGCCCCACCGGGCGAGCAGGGCGTTGGACGCCAGGAAGCCGGTGGTGGCGGCGCGTTCCATCAGGGCCACGGGCAGGTCGCAGCGCAGCCCGTCGCCGGCGAGCGTCAGCCAGGGGTGCGGGGTCCGTACGGTGGGGCGCCGGTGGTGGGTGCCGGCCGGGAAGAGCGGGCAGTCCGAGCGCCACTCGTGCCGGGCGTCGACGAGGCGCGCCTGACGGGTCTCCGGGTAAACCCGCCGCAACTGCCGGAGCAGCTCCTCCTGCACGGTCTTCCGGTCCGCTCCGGGGTCGACGGCGTAGGCGTGCAGTTCGACCACGGACCCCCCGCGGTGCGCGGCCCAGCGGGCGGCCTCGCCCTCGTAGCGGTCCAGGACGCTGATGTTGTCGAGGCCGTCGTAGCCGCTGGTGCCGAGGAAGCCGGGGCGGTCGGCGCGGACCGGCCGGTCGAGCCAGAGCCGCGAGACGAGGAACGGCGGGGCGGTGCGCAGGGCGGCGATGTCCTCGCGCCAGGGGGTGGTGCCGAGGCGGGGCGAGTCGGCGACGACCCGGCGCAGTCCCGCGGTGTCGAGGGCGAGCACCACCGCGTCGTGCCGGTCGGTGCCGGTGCCGGTGCGCACGTCGGCTCCCCCGGCTGAGCCGGGCTCCACGGCGCGGACGGGGGTGCCGGTGCGGACGGTCGTGCCGAGGCGCTGGAGGTAGTCGGCGAGGGGTTCCCACAGGGCCTGCGGGAAGGGCTCGTCGGGCACGTCGAAGAGCAGTCCCTCCGAGGAGCCGAGGAAGTAGATGTGGAACATCAGCATCAGCTCGGCGGCCGAGAGTTCGCGCGGGTCGGCGAAGAAGCTGCGGGAGAACACCTCGAACGCCAGGTGGTGCGCGGCCTCCGGGAAGCGGACGCGTTCCAGGAAGGCGGTCGCGCCGACCCGGTCGAAACGTGCGTACACGTCGGGCACCCGCACGTCCAGCAGCGGCAGCGCCGCCCGGGCGTCCAGGGCGGCGAGGTCGCGCAGGCCGAAGGTGGGGCTGAGGGCGACGAAGCCGAGGGCGCTGAGGGGCGGGGTGCGCGGGACGCGGGCGAAGCTGTCGGTCAGCCCGCCGCTGTGCCGCAGGGGGTAGTCGGGCAGCGGGGTGAGGCGGGCCAGGGCGGGGTCGGTGCGCCGCAGCAGACCGCGCAGGTTGTAGTACTGGCGGAAGAAGGCGTGGAAGCCGCGGCTCATGGTCACCTCGGAGCCGTCGGTCAGCCGGGTGCGGTGGCCGGCGAGGCGGCCGCCCAGGGCGTCCTCGCGTTCGTAGAGGGTCACGCGGGCGCCGCGTTCGGCCAGCCCGGTGGCGGCGGCGAGACCGGCGATACCGCCGCCCACCACGGCGACGGACGGCGCGTCCTCGCGCGCGAACCGGTCCCGGCCGGGTGCGGGCACGAGGACCTCTGCCTTGCGGTCCCGGCCGCGGCGGGCGGCCGCAGGGGTGCTCATCGGGTGGCCTCCCCGGCCGCGGCGACGAAGGTGTGCGTGATGCCGGTCTGCCATCCCGCGAGGGGCAGGGCCCGGGCGCCCGTGAATCCGGCGCGCGTCAGCCGCCCGGTGAAGCCGGAGGCGGTGTCGAAGTCGAGGACGCTGTGCCACAGGTGCCGGTACAGGGCCCGGTCACCGGTGAGTGTGCCCGCCGGAATGATCACCCCCTGGCAGACGGCCGTCCACAGCGCCCGGTGCGCGGGCGAGCCGCCGAGGCTGTACTCGTGGACGGCGAGCCTTCCGCCCGGCCGCAGCAGTCCGCGCACCGTGCCGAGGACGGCGTCCGGGTCGGAGACGTTGCGGAACAGGTAGGCGGCGAAGACCGCGTCGAAGGGGCCTTCACCGGCCGCGTCGAGTTCCTCGGCGCTCAGGTGCAGGAAGCGCACGCCGTCGGGCCACGGTTTGGCCAGCGCCCGGCGCAGCATGCCCGCCGAGGCGTCCACCGCGGTGATCCGCGCCCGGGGTGCGGCCCGCAGCAGGGCCCGGGTGGAGGCGCCGGTGCCGCAGCCGAGATCGAGCAGGTGCAGGCCGGCCCCGTCCCCGGGGAGCTTCAGCCGGCGGGCCGAGCGCAGCAGGTCGGCGCGGTATCCGGGGTTGAGGCCGGTGAGGCGGTCGTAGGTGCGGGACGCGTGGTCGAAGGCGCGTGCCAGGTCGTGGTCGCGCAGCAGGGTCATCGGTGGCTCTCTCCGGTTCCTGGGACGGGGTGGGTGCGGCGGGGGAGGAAGGGCACTTCGAGCGCGGTGCGGAGCATCGGGCCCACCGGGGTGCGCAGGCCGATGCCCCACTCCTCCCGGAGCGAGGTGGCGCCGTCGAGGAAGCGCAGCAGGCGCGGCGTCGGCGTCCGGCGGAACAGGCCGGTGAAGAACGCGGGGCCGTCGATCCGGCCGGTGTCCAGGGCCCGCAGCAGCACCGCGTCCATGGCGAGCGCCCGCCGCCCGTGCGGTGCGGGCACGCCGGCGCGGCCGCGTTGCAGGGCGGCGGCGATGGCCCGGCTGTGCCGCTGTACCGCCGCGAAGGTGTAGCCGGTGGCGGGGCGGGTCGCGCCGCCCGCCGTCCCGATGCGGAAGACGGCCTCCCCGGCCCGCCGGGGGAAGCGGGCGTCGGTCATGGGGATGACGCCCTGCTCGGCCCTCTCCACGGCGAACTCGCCCAGGCGCAGCACCTCGCGGGCGTAGTGGCCGAGCGCCGCCTCGTAGGCCTCGGTGGTCAGCGGGGTACGGGAGAACTCGGTGTACTCCACGAGCGCCCGGTCCGGGGCCAGCGGCAGGACGTAGCCGAAGGCGAGTCCGTGCCGCGGCTGGGGCACGCGGAAGTCCATGAGGTCGGCGACCGCCGGGTCGAAGCGGTCGCCGCGGGTGCGCACGAACCAGCCGCGGAAGTGCTGGAGCAGCTGCGTCCGGGCGGGGGGCAGGGCGCGCAGCGGCCGCGAGTCGAACACGTAGCGGGAGCGCAGTGTCAGGGTCCGGCCGTCCTGTGCCGTGCAGCGGACCTCCGCGCCTCCGGGCACGTCGCGCACCGTATCGGCTGTGGCGCGCAGCAGCCGCCCGCCGGGCGCGTGTGCCAGCCGGGCGTGCACGAGCCTTTCGAAGGCCGCGGAGCGCACCATCCGGTAACGCGCGGGGGCCGGATCGACGGTGAGCGGGCCGCCGTCCGGGCCGTGCACCCGCAGTAGGGGCCAGGTGGCGGTGACCGCCTCCTCGAAGTCGCCGTCGCCCTGGTCCCAGTAGCACCAGGTCCGCTCGGCCGGACGCGCTGGACCATCCGGCGGTTCGACCACGGTCACGGTCGCGACGCCGGTCTCGACCAGCCGGTACGCGAGGCTGAGGCCGGCGGCACCGCCCCCGACGACCACCACGTCCGACGGGCCGACGGGTCCCCGGCTCACCGGGCCCACCACGCGCCGCTCATGTCCGCACTCCGCTCCCGGCCACCCGGTCGACCGTGCCGTGTCCGCCGTGGTGTGCCCGTCGTGTCCTGTCCGTTCACCGCTTCGGGCGGGTGCCCCTGTTCGGATGCAGTCAGCCGGAGCTATCGCGACACGACCGTTGCAGCCAGCCGGAGCCATCGCGCCACGACCGTTGCAGTCAGCCGGACCTATCGCGACACGACCGTCTCCAGAAGCGCGACGGCCTCGGCCAGTCCCGTGGGGCGCGGCAGGCCGGGAACGGTCCGGCCGCTCCAGCCGGGCCCGATCGTCAGGACGACCGGCTTGCGGCGGGCGCCCCGCACGCCCCACTCCATCGCGGCGACGTGCTGGGCCAGCGGGCGGCTGGCGGTCGTCCGGGACTGCGCCCACAGCGCCACCGCGGCCGGACCGGTTCGGCGGACGGCCGTGACGAGGGACTCCACGGGCAGGGCACCGCCGAACATGCGCACCGGCACGCCGCGTTCGGCGAGCGCGGCGGCCAGCACCTCCAGGGGCAGCGTGTGGTTCTCGCCCGGCACGCAGGCGAGCACGACGGTCGCACCCGGGCGGTCCGCGGCCGTGGGCGGTGCGCCGCGCCGCAGCGCACCGGAGACGTGCCAGGACAGGAAGTGCTCGACCTCGACGTACTTCTCGCCGGAGCTCTCCCACTTGCGGCCGACCGCCTGGAGGGTCGGCATGATCACCTCGGTCCAGGCGACGACCAGACCGTGCTCGGCGATCGCGGCCTCCAGCAGCCCGTCGAGGGCGGCGGCGTCGAGGCGCAGCGCGGCACGGGCGATGCCCTTGCACTCCTGACGCACGTCACCGAGGCGCAGCCCGCTGCCCGCCCGGCTGCGGGCGCGGACGGACGGTGGCGGTGGCGGTGGCACGTCGATGCCCCCGCGGTCCGGGGCCGTCTCCCCCGCCGGTTCCTGCGTCGTCTCCCCGGCGGCCTCCCGCGGTGCCGGGGCAGCCCGCCGGGCCGGGGCCGGTTCCCGCGTCGCTTCGCCGAGGACCGTGCGCGCGGCCTCGGCGGGCGGTATCCCGGTCGCCGTCAGGGCGCACATCCGCTCCAGCCGGGCCACGTCCACGGGGGTCCACCGCCGGTGCCGGCCGCCCGTGTGCGCGTCGGGTCCCAGGCCGTAGCGCCGGTCCCAGGTGCGGACCGTGGTGGGGGCGACCCCCAGCCGCCTGGCCACCTCCCCCGTGGTCAGTCCGACGCCGGCCGGCGCGCTCCCGGGGCCGCGGTCCCGGCTGTCCCGTTCGTGTACACCCATACCTCCGACTGTACGACGCACAAACGACGCACGTTGTGATGCGTCGTTTGTGCGCCGAACACTGGCTTCGAGCGCATGGTCGCGGCTCGGCACAGCGCGACCGGTGCGGTTCGGCGGACGGCCTCCCGTCCCCGCACGACGCACTGCAGGAGGAACCCGGCCATGATCACCAACGCACGCACCACCGCCCCCGCCGCACCCGTGGAGGAAACGCGGTACGAGGAGGAACTGGCCCGTGGCCTCGTCGCCGCCGACGAGGAGGCGTTCGCCGCGATCTACCGGCGATGGGGCTCGCTCGTCCACACCATGGCCACCCGACTGCTCGGCGACACCTACGAGGCGGAGGACGTGACCCAGCAGGTCTTCCTCGGCGCCTGGCACGGCCGGGCCGGATTCCGCCCCGAACGCGGTCCGCTCGGCGCCTGGCTGGTCGGCATCACCCGCCGCAAGATCGTCGACGCGCTGGCGGCCCGGACGAGGCGCCTGACACTCATCGACTCGGCCGGCCGCGACGCGGGCACCACGGGGCCCGACGAGGCGGCACCGGACCGCGTCCTGGACCGGGTGCTGCTCATCGACGCCCTGGCCCAACTGCCCTGCTCGCAACGGGAGGTGCTGTGCATGGCCTTCTACGAGGACCTGACCCAGGCCCAGATCGCGGAGCGGACCGGCATGCCCCTGGGGACCGTCAAGAGCCACGCCCGCCGCGGCCTGCACCGGCTCCGCCAGGCGATAGAGCAGCCCCCGGTCCACGGCACGGACCTCTAGTGCCCCAACAGGCAACGTCCGCCCCGTCGCGACGCCCGGCACGCGCCCTCGCCGCACCGGACGAAAGCCCCAGTACGTCCAGTACGAGGGCTTCCTGCCGGCACGCCGAGAGCACGCACCGGACGCCGCTCCTCGAGGGGCAAACGTTGCCTGCCGGGGAACTAGTGCCAGCCGTACGCGCATCCGCGGCGGCCCCCGCACCGGAAACAGGACCGAGACTCCGCACCGTACGGAGACTCCGTTCGAAGGGATGATTCCCATGATTTCACGCACCCCCCTCGCCATCGCCGCCACGACCGGAGCCTGCGCCCTGGCCCTCGGCCTCTCCGCGCCGGCCCTGGCCGCCCAGCAGCAGGACAAGGCCATGGTGTCCGTCTTCCACGGCATCCCCGGTATGACCGTGGACGTGTACGCCAACGGCGACGAACTGATCGGCGACTTCAAGCCCGGCACCGTGACGGACCCGCTGTCCCTGGACGCCGGGAGTTACGACATCCAGATCTTCGAAGCCGGCCAGGGACCCGGCGGGACTCCGGCCCTGGAGAAGAAGATCGAGGTGCCTCAGGGCGCGAACGCCACGGTCGCCGCCCATCTCACCGCCGGCGGCGATCCCCAGTTGACGGCCTTCACCAACGACGTCTCCCAGGTCGAGGCGGGCAAGTCCCGTCTGACGGTCCGCCATGTCGCGGCCGCGCCGGCCGTCGACGTCCGGGCCGGCGGACAGCCGGTGTTCAGCAACCTGACCAACCCCAAGGAGGACACCGCCGAGGTCGACGCGGGCACGATCAACGCCGACGTGGTGCTCGCCGGTACGGACACCGTGGCCATAGGCCCGGCCGACCTGAAGCTCGGCGAAGGCACCAGCAACGTCGTCTACGCCTGGGGCAGCGCCGAGGACCAGAACCTGGCCCTGGCGACCCAGACGTTCAGCGGCATGGAGTCCTCACCCAAGGGCGTCCCCGCGGGCGGCAGCGGTGCCGCCGTCGCGCCGAACTCCTCCGACCTGGGGCCGGCCTGGGCCGCCGGGGCCGCCGGGGCCGGAGCGGTCGCGGCGGCGGGCCTGCTGGTGACCCGCCGGGTCGCCCGCCGGCGTGGCTGACGGCAGGCGACGGCTGACGGGACCGATGGCGGCGGCTGCCGCTCTGGCAGCCGTCCTCGGTTCTCCGGCCACGCCGTCGCAGCCGGCCGCGCTCCCGCCCGACGCGGCGGCAGCGCCGTCGGCCCGCGGGGGCACGTCGGCCCCGGAGGCGACACCCGGCACGGGGCAGGATCCACCGCCCCGGCGGGTGCTCGTCCCCCGCACCGGCCTCGACGCCGAGGTCGGTCCGGTGGGCGTGACGGACCGGGGGGACATGGCCGTCCCCGACGACCCGTCCGTGGCCGGGTGGTACCGCCACGGCCCCGCGCCGGGCAGTGCCCGGGGCTCGGCCGTGCTCGTCGGGCACGTCGACTCCGAGACCGGTGACCTCGGTGAGTTCCTGGCGCTGTACGACGTGCGGCGCGGAGACCGCGTCGAGGTGCGCCGGGCGGGGGGCGGGCCGGTGCACTACCGGGTCGTCTCGCGGGTCACCACGCCCAAGGACGACCTGCCGGACTCGGCGTTCCGCCGGAGCGGCGCCCCCGTCCTCACCCTCATCACCTGTGCGCCTCCGTACGACCCCGAGCGAGGCGGCTACGTGGCCAACCTCGTCGTCACGGCGGAGCCCGACGAGTCCCGCCCAGCGGGGAACGGGAGGGCGAAGTGACCCACGTGGAGTCCGCGCACCTGGTGGAACTGGCGCTGCGCAACGCCACCCCGACCGACGCCGACGCCGAGGCCCTGCTCCACGTCGAGCGGTGCGACCGCTGCCGTGACGAGCTCCGTATGCTGACCCGCGTGGTCGCGGCGGCCCGCACCGCGCAGCTCGTGGACCTGCCGACGGCACCCCCGGAACGCGTCTGGCAGCGGATCAGCCGGGACGTCTCCGGCCCCCCGAACCCGCCCCGGCCGCCCGCATCCGCCCCGGATCCCGGACGGCGGGTCCTCCTCGCCCTGCTGGCTCTCGCCGCGGCCGCCGGCATCGCCGTCGCCCACCGGTACCTGCACGAGCGCTCGGAGCTCTCGCAGCGCGGGGTCGTCCGCTAGGGCCGGACGGTGCCGGTGCTTCGTTCGTCGCGCGTGGTGGTGCTCACCCGCCCGGGCGCCGGCCCCGGCCACGGCCGGTCACGGAACCTGTACGAGGCCCGGGGGCCGCGTGACCTGCGTGAGGCCCGGGGGCCGCGTGCCGAGGATCTCGCCGGGAGTGCCGCGCCGCACGATGCGGCCGTCGGCCATGACGAGGATCTCGTCCATGGCTTCGAGGTCCTCGTGCCGGTGGGTGACGAGGATCAAGGTGCGGTCCTCGGTGGCGCGCAGGACGGCGCCGAGGACCGCGCCGGCCGTGTCGGCGTCCAGGTTCTCGGTGGGTTCGTCGAGCAGGAGGACCGGCGGTGCGGCGAGCAGCGCCCGGGCGAGCAGGAGGCGGCGGCGCTGTCCGCCGGAGAGCGTGCCGCCGTCGGGCCCGATCAGGGTGTCGAGGCCGGCGGGCAGGGCGCGTGCCCAGTCGGTGAGCCCGGCCTCGCGCAGCGCGGTCCACAGCGCCGCGTCGTCGCTGCCGGGGCGGGCGAGCAGCAGGTTGTTGCGGAGACTCGTGGCGAAGACATGGGCGTCCTGGAACACACCGCTGATGGTGCGCCGCAGTTCGGGCTCGGCGAGGGTCGCCAGATCCCGTCCGTTGACCAGGAGCCGCCCTTCACCGGCGTGGACCAGGCGGGCGATACCGGACAGCAGGGTGGACTTGCCCGAGCCGCTCGCGCCGATGACGGCGATCCGCTTGCCCGGCGGTACGTCCAGGTCGATGCCGCGTACGGCGTAGGGGGCGTCCGGACGGTAGCGGATGCCCATGCCGCGCAGGGACAGATGGGCGGAGTCCGGCGGGGTGCGGGCCTCGTCCGGCGCGGCGGCCAGGCCGGTCGCCGGGTCGGCGGGTGTGGTCAGGAGATCGTGGAGGCGGCGGGCGCGGTGGGTCAGACCGGGCAGATGCCCGGCGGCCGCGGGCAGCGGCGTGAGCGCCTCGTGGGCGGCGAGGGCGAGCAGCGGCAGAGTCACGGCCCACACCGGTCCCGCCGGGGCCGCCACGAAGGCCACGGCCAGCGCGGTGGCGCCCTGTACCGCGGTCAGGGCCGTGGCGGCCGTTGCCGTACGGGCGGCGGCGCCGCGGGACGTGTCGCTCACGCGGCGGGCCGTCGCCGCGGCGGCGGCCGCCTCGCGTCCGGCAGCCCCGTACACCTGAAGGTCGCCGGCGCCTTCGACCAGGTCCACGGTGCGGGCGGCCAGTTCGGCATGGATACGGGCGATCGCGCTCTCCGCGCGGGCGGCGGCCCACCCGGTGGCCGCCGGAACGAGGAGGCCGCCGACGGCCAGGCCCGCGGCGAGGACCAGCGCCCCCGCCGGGGTGACGGCCGCCGTGACGCCCACGGCGCAGCAGGCCACGATCACGGCGCTCGCCATGGGCAGCACCACCCGCAGCAGGGCGTCCTGTACGACGTCCACGTCGGAGACGGCGCGGGACACCGCGTCGGCGCCGGCCGGGCCGTCGTGCAGGGGGCCGCGGGCCAGGGAGCCGAACACGGCGCACCGCAGCCGGGCCACGGCCCGCAGCGCGGCATCGTGGCCGGCCAGGCGCTCCCCGTACCGGAAGACGCCCTTGGTCACGGCCAAGGCACGGACGGCGACGACGGCGACGGCGAGTGCGCCCATGGGCGGCTGTTGTGCGGCGCGCGCGATCAGCCAGGCCGCGCATGCCGTGAGGCCGGTCCCGGCGAGGTCGGCGGCGGCGGCGAGTGCGACGGCGGCCGTCAGGCGCCGCGCTCCCCCGCCGGCCCGCAGCACGGACCACAGGGTGCGCAGGGGCCGGTTCCCCGAAGGGGTACGTGCGGTCGTCATCGATGCGCCCAACTCCCTGGACAGTGTGGACGGTTCACGGCGGGTCGCCCGGGTGGCCGCACCCGCGTCGGAGACGCTCATCGCAGGGTCAGCTCCCGTACCGTGCCCGCGCTGACCTCCAGGTGCCGGTCGGCGCCGTGCAGGAGAGCGGGGCGGTGGGCGACGAGGAGGACCGTGCGGCCCCGCATCAGGCGGGCGCTCGCCGCCAGGAGGGTCTGCTCGCTGTCGGCGTCGAGACCGGCTGTCGGTTCGTCGAGCAGGAGCAGGGGTGCGTCGCGCAGGAACGCCCGGGACAGGGCGACGCGTTGCCGCTGTCCCGCGGAGAGGCCCGCGCCCCTGGCTCCCAGGCGAGTGCGGTATCCGTGCGGCATCGCGCTGATGAACTCGTGCGCGACGGCGGCCCGTGCCGCCTGCTCGACGGCCTCGTCGCAGGCGTCGGGGCGGCCGAGCCGGATGTTCTCGGCGACCGTGCGGTCGAACAGGTGGGGGCGCTGCGGAACCCAGGCGAGGTGCCGGCGCCACGCTTCGAGGTCCACCGTGGCGAGATCGTCGCCGTCGACGAGGACCCTGCCCTCGGTGGGTGTGAGCAGCCCGAGCAGCAGGGCGAGGAGGGTGGACTTGCCGCTGCCGCTCGGCCCGGTGAGCGCCACCCGCTCACCGGCACGGATCGTGAACGACACGTCGTGCAGGACGGGTTCGGACCGTCCGGGCAGGACCACGGTGACGTGCTCGACGTCGATGCGGGCCGGGGCGGGCAGGTCCGTGACGGTGCCGCCGTGCTCCTCGGCCGCGTCCATGACGGCGAAGGCGGCGCGCGCCGCCGCGAGGCCTTCCGCGCCCGCGTGGAAACGGCTGCCCAGGGCGCGCAGCGGCCCGAACGCCTCCGGGACGAGGAGCAGCACCACGAGCGCCGTGTACAGACCGAGGGAGCCGCCGAGCAGCCGCAGCCCGACCGGCACGGCGATCAGCGCGATCGACAAGGTGGCCGCCGTCTCCAGGACGAGCGTGGACAGGAAGGTGATACGGAGCGTGCGTTGTGTGGCTCTGCGGTGTCTGCCCGCCGTGTCCGCGACGATCTCCTCCTGGGCCGCGGTGCGCCCGAACACCCGGAGCGTGCCGAGTCCGCGCAGCGCGTCGAGGAAGTGCCCGCCGAGACGGGCGAGGGCCGACCACTGCCGTGCGGTGGCATCCCGGGTGTGGAGCCCGACGAGCGCCCCGAAGAGGGGGATCAGCGGCAGGGTCACGAGCAGCACGACGCCGCTCAGCGGGTCGTGGAGGAGGACGGCCACGGTGACGGCGGGCGGTACGAGCGCGGCGACCGCGGCCTGCGGCAGATAGCCCGCGAGGTAGGGGTCGAGGGCGTCGACACCGCGCGTGAGGAGCGTGGCCGTCTCCCCGGCCGGGCGGCGCGAGGCGTACGGGCCGGTGCGGGCCGTGGCAGTCAACAGGTCGGTGCGCAACCGGAGTTGGGTTGCCGCGGCGGCGCGTTCGGCGACGCGGGCGCGTATCCGGGAGGCGGCGGCGCGTACCGCCACCGCGGCCAGACAGCACAGTGCCGCCACGGTGACCGACCGCCCCTGGAAGGCCCGGGTCAGGGCGGCGGCGAGGGCGAGGCCCTGTCCGACCACGGCGGCGGCGCCCAGGGCGGTCGCCGCGGCCGTGAGGAGAACCGCCTGCCGGTTGCCGGGGGTCGTCGCGAGCAGCCGGCGTCGCAGGGCGCGGTCGCTCATGGCGTGCGCGCTGTCCGCGCTGGGCGTCACACTCGCCATGTTCCGTTCTCCACATGCTGGTCGGGGCTCTCCCGAGGGCTCGGGGGACGGTGCCCCCGGGAGAGCCCGGTCTTGGGGCGGCGGGCCCTGGGGCCGGGAACACCGTTCACAGGTAGGCCGGTGTCCGGTCGTCGGAGGCGCCCCGGTGGGCCCACCACTGCATGGCCTGGAAGGCGAGCAGCACGGGGAACACCAGGAGCACCACCGGACCGACCACGCTGAGGGTGGACGGGTCGGCGGCTGCCTCCTCGACGGACAGGTGCTGCCCGGCCACCGTGCTGACCACGGCCTCGGGCCAGTGCGCCACGGCGATCGCGGCCACCGGCAGCAGGGCGGCGAGGGCGCTGACGGCAGGGGCGCGCAGTCCGCCGCGTCCCTGTCCGGACGCGGCGTACCGCGGGGCGAGCAGCGCGGCGCCGATGGCGGCGAGGCCGAGGAGCGCGGCGGGCAGCGCGTTGAGTACGCCGTCGCGGGCCCGGCCGTCGAGCGCGACCGCGGCGATCGTGAGCACGCCGAGTCCGGCGGCGCCCGCGGCGAGCCGGCGGGCGAGAGCGGCGGCACGTTCCGCGACCTCGCCGGTGGTGCGCACCGCGAGGAAGACGGCGCCGTGCAGCGCGAACACGGCGACGGCGGTGAGCGCGGACAGGGCGGGCACCGGACGCAGCAGCAGCCCTGTGTCGGCCGCGATCCGGCCGTCCTGTACGGGCAGTGCGCCGAGCACGGACCCGGCCAGGGCGCCCCACATCACGGCCAGCACCAGGCAGGTGGCCTGCACCACGACGTCCCAGCCGCGCAGCCAGCCCGGCGTGGTGACGCGGCGGCGGAACTGCACGGCCGCCCCGCGGACGACGAGGGCCGCGACGGCCAGCACGATCACCGGGTAGAGGCCGCTGATCACCGTGGACTCCAGACCGGGAAACCCGCCGAGTGTGATGCCCGCTGCGGCGACCAGCCAGACCTCATTGCCCAGGAAGAAGGGGCCCGTCGCCGCGGCTACGGTCCGCCGCCCGGCGTCGCCCGGCGCCACGAGCCGGCCGATGATGCCGGTGCCGATGGTGATGCCGTCGAGCGCCAGGTAGCCGGCGAGGAGTACGCCGAGCAAGGCGTACCAGATGATCTCCCACACGATGAACTTCCCCTGCTTCCTTGGGTCTCCTGCTGAGTTGAACGGGGCGGGTGTCAGAAGACCGGAGCGGACTCCCGGTCCTCCGCTTCCGTCTCGCCCTGCGCGTCGCGCTGCTCGTCCTTCGCCGCCTGCGCGTCCCGCGTGTGCCGCCCGCGGCTCCGGATGCCGGGCTCGGCAGGCTCCGGCTCGCCGGGCAGGTGACCGAGCTGGGCGCCGTCGGGGCCGCGCCGCGCGAAGCGGACGAGCAGCGCCCAGTCGACCAGCGTCAGCGCGGTCACCAGGGTGGCGAACAGGATGAGCGAGAACAGCACGCTGCCCGCGGTGAGGCGGGGGGTGATGGCGTCCTCGGTCTTCAGCAGGCCGTAGACGGCCCAGGGCTGCCTGCCGACCTCGCGGAAGATCCAGCCCGAGATGTTCGAGACGTACGGCAGCACGAGCGCCGCGGTCAGCAGCCAGAGCATCGTCCGGCTGCGTAGCACTCGGCGTTTGATCATCATCAGGGCACCGGCCAGGGTGATGAGGATCATGAACGCGGCCGGGATGACCATCGTGTACTCGAAGATGCCGACGAAGGACGGCGGGTAGTACCCACCGGGACCGAACTGCTCGCTGAACTCCCTGGCCTTGTCCACGGCCTCGTCGAGCCCGGGGCCGTACTTCGTCGGCGTCTGGTCCGTGGAGTAGCTGAGTTGCAGAGCGCCGAGCCCGGTCGTCGCGAGGACGAGGAGGGGGGCGGCGGGCAGGGTCAGCCTCAGCGAGGACCAGTAGAACGCGTCGTGTCCGGTGCCGCGGCGCAGATGCCAGGCGCTGACGGCGATGATGAAGAACGCACCGGTGACGATCGAGGCGCTCAGCACGTGCGCCCCGGCCGCGAGGGCGTTGGAGTTGGTGAGCAGTGCGGTGAAGCTCTCCAGGTAGATCTTGCCGTCCTCGGTGCGCTCGCCCACCGGGTGCTGGAGGAAACCGTTGGCGGAGAGCACGAAGAACACCGAGGCGTAGGCGGTCAGGGCGACCAGCCAGATCATCAGGGTGTGCAGCCGCCGGCCCAGACGGTCCCAGCCGAAGATCCACAGCCCGAGGAACGTGGACTCGGCGAAGAACGCCACCAGCGTCTCCACCGCAAGCGGTGCGCCGAAGACATTGCCCACGAAGTGGGTGAGCCCGCTCCAGGTGAGTCCGAACTGGAACTCCATCACCAGACCGGTGCCGATGCCCAGCACGTAGTTGATGACGTAGAGCTGCCCCCAGAACCTGGTCTGTCTCCGGTGCTCCTCCTTGCCGGTGAGCGCCCATCTCGTCTGCATGACGACCACGAAGGTGACAAGGCCGAGGGTGAGTGAGACGAACAGGTAGTGCGCAATCGCGGTGATGCCGAATTGCAGCCGGGCGAGCGTGATCACGTCGTCCACGGTGAGGTTTCCCCCTGGGTCTGAGCCTTGGCCGATGCCGGTCTGATGCATCCAATTGAGCGCAGAGCGATCGCGGCACGCTCGACCCGTGCTTGAGTCCACCGCGGCGCGGATACGGACCGGCCCGCGCGCCGCGGGCGCCCTGACCGGCGCTCAAGGCCGGTTCTAGGCGGCGGCGCTCCACTGTGGCCCGGGCACGGAGGCCGGCTCCGCGAGCACGTCGTACGAACAGGGTCTGCCCGGCGGATCAGGCCTGTGCCCCGGCCTGACCCGCAACCACATGGGAGATCCGTATGTCGAGCAACTTCCCGGCCTTCGCCGAACTGATCGCGCAGACCGAGCACTCCGCCGTCCATCTGGAGACGCGGGACGTCTACACCCCGCAGGGCCCGGTCTTCGTCGACTGGCAGAAGGGCATCCCGATCGAGCTCGACCGGCACAGCGACTGGGTCGATCTCGTGCAGGACGCGGTCAAGCGCGGTGTCGACTGGCGGCGCGCGCGCATCGTGTCCGAGCCGGTGACCGACTTCATCCAGTACGAGTGGGAGACCACCACCATCGTCAATGTGCCCGCGGGTGAGAAGGTCCGCTGGCTGCCGCGGCAGCGGGCCTCGGACCTGCTGCTCCCGGGCAACGACTTCTGGGTCTTCGACGACAGCCTGGTGCGCTTCACGACCTTCCACGGCGACGGCTCCTGGGGACCGCACGAGTTCTCCGAGGACCCCGAGCTGATCCGCCGGTGCAAGGAGGCCTTCGAGGCGGTGTGGGAGCGGGCCGTCGACCACGCCGACTACACGCCGCAGCGCAAGGAGCCCGCGGCGGTCTGAGCCGCCTCGCCCCCCGCAGCCCGCACGCGTCATCAAGCACCCGTCCCCGCGGAAGCGTTCCGCGCGGACGGGTGCCGTCGTGTTGAGCGCAGGTCCCCAGGTCATGCCAGAGCAGGAATCAAGGAGCGCTGCACCGGCCGGAGTTAGCGTCCTCGATACGGAAGGGATACGGGTGATCTTCGATGGAGCTCCGGATACTGGGATCGATAGAACTCTGGACGGGCAGCGCTCTGGCCGATCTCGGCCCCGCACGGCAACGCAGCATTCTCGGTGCCCTGCTGGTCGATCCCGAACGACCGGTGCCGCTCGAGTCCCTCGTGGACCGTGTGTGGGGGGACCGGCCGCCCGCGGGCGTCCGCAACGTCGTGCACACGTACGTCACCCGGCTGCGCCGTGCGCTGGCACACGCCTCGACGGACCTCCCGGAGCCCATCGGTCTCGTCAGGTCCTCGGCCGGCTACTCGGTCTCGGCGAATCTCGGCGCGGTGGACCTGGTGCGGTTCCGCCGGCTGCTCAAGAGCGCGCAGCAGGAGTCGTTGCAGGACCAGGAGCGCAGCAGGCTGCTGCAACAGGCGCTGACCATGTGGCGGGGCGATGCCCTGGCCGGTATGCACAGCGACTGGGCGGCCCGGGTCCGCGAGACCTTGCGTCAGCTGCACCACGAGGCGCTCAGCCAGTGGGCGGACACCGAGATGCGGCTCGACAGGCCTGGCACCGTGCTGCCGGATCTGCGCGCCGCGCTCCTGGCGGATCCGCTGTCCGAGCAGCTCTGCGAACGGCTCATGCTCGCGCTCTACTTGGAGGGGCGCAGCGTCGACGCCCTGGAGCACTACCACGCGATACGCCAGCTGATCGCGAGGGAGCTCGGCACCGAGCCGTCGCCGCGGATACAGCAGCTCTACGAAACGATTCTGCGCGGCGAGGCCCCGGCGCCGGCACCCGAGCGCGGCGGTGATCCGCAGGAGTCCGCGGCGCCCCAGCTCGTCACCGCCGCACGGCCCGCGCCCGCCGTCCCGCACATGCTGCCGCTCGCGCCACCCGACTTCACCGGGCGGGAACGCGAGCTCGACATGATCCGCGGGACCTTGACCCGGCCCTCGGAGACGCAGCCGCCCGCCGTCCTGCTCGTCGGCGGAGGCGGAGTGGGCAAGACGGCGCTCGCCGTGCACCTGGGACACCGGCTGCATTCCGCCTATCCGGACGGCCAGTTGTACGCCGCGCTGCGCGGCAGCGGCGCCCGCCCGGCCGACCCCCATGCGGTACTCGGACGGCTGCTGCGCGCCCTGGGTACGGAACCCGACGGCATTCCCGCCGATCCCGACGAGCGGGCCGAGGTCTACCAACTCGCCCTCTCGGGACGGCAGCTACTGATCATCCTGGACGACGCGAGCGACGATGAGCAGGTGCGGCCCCTGCTTCCGGGCAGCGGGGACACCGCGGTACTGCTCACCAGCCGGGGCCGGCTCAGTATTCCGCTGGGCGCCCGCGTCGTGCCGGTCACCGAGCTGCCGCACGGGCACAGCATGCGGCTCCTTGCCCGGATGCTGGGCAAGGAGCGCGTCTACCGGGAGTCGGCCGCGGCCGCCGCGATCGCCCGGTACTGCGGCGGGCTGCCGCTCGCCCTGCGCGCCGCGGCCCAGCGGCTCAACTCCCGTCCGCACTGGACACTGCACCGCTACGCGGAACGGCTGAGCGACGAGGGCCGACGCCTCGACGAACTGGCGCACAGCTCGCTGAGTGTGCGCGCCAGCTTCACGGCCTCCTACAAGTCGCTGCCCGAGGACGCCCGTGAGGCGCTCCGCTGTCTGGGCCATCTGCCGGTCGCGGAGTTCGACGCCCATCTGGCCTGCCCCGTGCTCGGCAAGGACTTCGCCACGGTCGAGGACGCCTGCGAGCAACTGGTCGAGTCCCATTTCCTCACCGTGGCCGAGGCCGCCGTGGGCGATCAGCCGACCCGCTACCGGCTCGACGGGTTGCAGCGCAGCTTCGCGCAGGAGCTCGACGCGGGCCGTGTCGAGGAGCCGACCGAGGCTGCCGCCGTTCCCGCATAGCGCCGTTGACCTGCTAGTTCACCCCAGCTCAAGGGACGCTCCAGTCCCGCGCCCACCCCGGTGCCGGAGAGTCGTGGCCGGAAGGCACCCACGCGACAGGGCAGGAAGGAGTGAGGGCTCCATGGCTCTTCCGGATACTTCCCAGGCCGTGCTGCCGGATTTCGACGAGACCCCGTCGGGAACCCGGCCGCCGGCACCGGCGCACGTACCCACGATGGCCGATCTGACCGACGAGCTCACCACGCGCCGGGCCGAGGCGCACTTCGGGCACGACCCGGAGGCCGAGGCCCGCCACCTCTCCAAGGGCAAGCTGCTCGCACGCCAGCGCATCGACGCGCTGCTCGACCCTGGCACGTTCACGGAACTCGGCCTGTTCGCCGAGCACCGGGCGGTGGGGTTCGGCATGGAGGACTCGCACCCGGAGGGCGATGGAGTGATCACGGGCTGGGGGGAGATCGACGGCCGCACCGTCTTCGTCTTCGCCCATGACGCCCGAGTACGCGGCGGGGCGCTCGGCGCCACGTTCGCGGCGAAGATCCACCAGCTTCTCGACTTCGCCGACTCCGTCGGCGCCCCGGTCATCGGTCTCAACGACGGCGGCGGCGCCCGTATCCAGGAGGGCATCGACGCACTGGCCGGCTTCGGCCAGCTCTTCGCCCGCAACGTCCGCGCCTCGGGCGTGGTGCCGCAGATCAGCGTGGTGCTCGGTTCCTGCGCGGGCGGCGCCGTCTACTCGCCGGCCCTCACCGACTACACCTTCATGGTCGAGGGCATGGCCAACATGTTCATCACCGGGCCCGACGTGGTGCGGGCGGTGACCGGGGAGGAGATCACCCAGGAGCAGCTCGGCGGTTCCGCCACGCACGGCACCCGCACCGGCGTGGCGAGCTTCGTGGCCGCCGACGAGGAGTCCTGCTTCGACGACGTACGGGAGCTGCTGTCGTACCTGCCGTCGAACAACGCCGAGACGCCGCCCAGTGTGCGGCCTTCGGACGATCCGGACCGGCGGTGCGAGGACCTGCTGCGCCTGGTGCCGGTCGATGACCGTACGCCGTACGACATCAGGACCGTCATCGGCCATATCGTCGACGACGGCGACTACCTGGAGGTCCAGGAGGGCTGGGCCTCGAACATCGTCTGCGTGCTGGCCCGGCTCGACGGCCACACGGTGGGCATCGTGGGCAACCAGCCCGCCGTCATGGCCGGGGTGCTCGACATCGACTCGTCGGAGAAGGCCGCGCGGTTCGTGCGCACCTGCGATGCGTTCAACATCCCGCTCGTGACGCTGGTCGACGTGCCGGGATTCATGCCGGGAACCGACCAGGAGCACAACGGGATCATCCGGCGCGGTGCGAAGCTCCTGTACGCGTACTGCGAGGCGACGGTGCCGCGGGTGCAGGTCATCCTGCGCAAGGCGTTCGGTGGTGCGTACATCGTCATGGACTCCAAGTCGATCGGCTCCGACCTGTCGTTCGCCTGGCCCTCCAACCAGACGGCCGTGATGGGCGCGGACGGCGCGGCCAACATCATCTTCCGCCGGCAGCTGCGTACGGCCGCGGAGCCGGAGAAGCTGCGCAAGGAGCTTGTCGCCGAGTACACCGAGCAGCTGATGAACCCGTTCGTCGCCGCCCAGCGCGGACATGTCGACGACGTCATCGACCCGGCGGACACCCGCCGGGTGCTGATCAAATCCCTGGACATGCTGCGCACCAAGCGAGCCCGGCAGCCGCAGCGCAAGCACGGCAACGAGCCGCTGTGAGCACGCCGCTGACGGTGTTGCGAGGCAACCCCACACCCGAGGAACTGGCGGCCGTGCTCGTCGTGCTCGCCGCGCTACGGCCCGAACCCGAACGACCCGACCGGACGACGACGGCGCGCCACTGGGGCAGGCCCCGGTGCTGGCGCAGCCCGCAGTCCGGCTACGTGCCCGATGCAGCCGGCTGGCAGCGCACCCACACCCACGAGAGGAGTACCCGATGACCGCCTCGACCGGATCCGGCCGCGACAGCGCCGTGGGCGAATGCCTGGCCATGTTCCCAGGGCAGGGCTCACAGCGGCCCGGTATGGCACGGCACCTGCTCGACACCTACCCCTCGGCCAGGCTCCTGTTCGCCCGGGCCGACGAGATCGTGGGCCGTCCTCTGTCGCGGATCTGCGTCAGCGGAACCGCCGAGGAACTCGCCCACACGGAGATCACGCAGCCCGCGATCGCCACGACGAGCCTGGCCGTATGGGAGGTTCTGCGGGAGGCCGGCTACCGGCCCGCGGCAGCCGCCGGTCACAGCCTGGGCGAGTATCCGGCCCTGGTGGCCGCCGGGGTGCTCTCCTTCGAGTCGGCTCTGCGGCTGGTGCGGCTGCGCGGTGTGCTGATGGGCGAGGTGGCGCGTGAGGTGCCCGGTGCGATGGCGGCCGTACTCGGCCTGCCCGCGGACCGGGTGCGCACGGCCTGCGAGGGAGCCGAGGCCGCCGGCATCGTCCAGGTCGCCAACTACAACGAGCCGCTTCAGACCGTGATCTCAGGACACGCCCACGCTGTCGCGCTGGCCGCCGAGATCGCGATGGAGGCCGGTGCGGAGCGCGTCGTGCCGCTGGACGTGAGCGCCCCCTTCCACTGCTCCCTGATGAGCGCGGTGGAGGAGGAGTTCGCCGAGGCGCTCGCCGACGAGCCGTTCGCCGATCCCGTTCTCCCCGTGATCAGTTCGGTCACCGGCAGCCACGTCCACTCGGGCGAGGAGGCGAGGGAACTGCTGCGGCGTCAGCTCACCGGACCCGTCCGCTGGGTCGACGTACTGAACACCGCCGAACAACGCCTGGTGAGCGCCTACACGGAGATCGGGCCCGGCCGGGTGCTCGGCGGACTCACCCGCCGCACGCTCGGAGACGTCCTCACCCGCTCCACCGGGGACGCGCGCCGCCTGACGGCCTTCCACCGCTCGCTGACGCCGGTGGACTGGCGGGAACCGATCGCCTCCTGACGCTGCATCAGTCAAGCGCACCACACGGGCCGCAGCACCGCGGCCGTACCGCACCGGCACTTTCCACGAAAAGGGAGAACACCGATATGTCGTACGGGGAAAAGGACTTCGGCGCGATAGTGCAGAAGGCGGTCGCCGACGCTCTGGGCGTCGACATCGAGGAGGCCGTGCCCGAGGCCACTCTGCTGGGCGACCTGGACGCCGAGTCCATCGACCTGCTGGACATCCTGTTCCGCGTCGAGAAGGCCTCGGGCGTGAAGATCAAGGTCTCGGACATCGCCGAGCTGCTCCAGGGCGGCATACCCGACGAGGAGTTCGCCGACGAGGACGACATCATCAACGAGGTCGGCCTTGCCCAGCTCAAGAAGTGCCTGCCGCAGATCGACGTGCAGGAACTCGCCGGCAAGCTCACGGCCGACGAAGTCCTGACGCTGTTCACCGTGCAGAACCTCACGGATCTGGTGGCCGAGCGTGCTGCGCTCGCGCCCGCGGCTGCGTGAGCCGGGGGCGGGGCGGTCACCCGAGGGCCCCGCGCCGCCGCCGCTGCGGGTGAGGACCGGCATGGACCTGGCCGAGGTGACCCGGGTCGAGGATCTGATGTCCTCACAACCCGAACTCAGGGAACGGGTCTTCACCTCTCGCGAACTCGCCTACTGCTACCGGCGCAAAAGGGCCGGCGAGCACCTGGCGGCCCGGTGGGCCGCCAAGGAGGCCGTGCTCAAGAGCCTCGGGACCGGGATGGGCCGGGGCATGGAGTGGACGGACATCGAGGTCGTCAACGATCGCGCGGGACGGCCACAGGTGCGGCTGTACGGCGAGGTCGAAGCCGTCGCCACATCCCTCGGGATGCACCACATCGACCTCTCCCTGAGCCACAGCGGAGGGCTCGCCGTGGCACACGCCGTCATGGTGTGCCTGCCCGGCACTCCCGGCCCCGCCTTCGAACCGGAGCCGTCCGCCGACCCGGCGGCGGCCCCGAGACCAGATCGCACACATACGGCAGAAGGAGACGATCACTATGAGGCTTGACGGCCGAAGGACTCTGCGGGCGGAGGCGCCGCGATGAACCGCAGGGTGGTCGTCACCGGCGTGGGCGCCGTCACGCCCCTGGGCAACGACGCACCGAGCACCTGGCAGGGACTGGCCGAAGGGCGCAGCGGGGTCGGAGAGCTGACGACCATCGACACCACCGGCTTCGACGTCACCATCGCCGGCGAGGTCAAGGACTTCCACCTCGCGGAGTCGGTGCCGGACTCGGTCGGACTGCGGCATCTGCTGCGGCCCGGGACCTTCGGTGTGGGCGCGGCATGGGAGGCGCTGCGCGACGCGGGGGTGGGCAAGGAGACCTACGACGGTTCGGACATGGGCGTGGCGATGGGCGCCTGTGTCGACCGTCCCGATCTGCAGTGGCTCGTGGACGTCGGGGCGCTGCGCGAGAAGACCGGCAGGGACGACGCGTTCACCACGTACGCGCCCTCCGACTCCCTGGCCTACAGCCAGAACATCGCTGCCGCGGCCATGGCCCGGATGCTGGACGCGACCGGCCCGATGCTGGGCGTGTCCACCGCCTGTTCGGCCTCCGGGCACGCCATCGGTGAGGCCTTCCGCTCCCTCCAGGAGGGCGACGCGACGCTGATGCTCGCGGGGGGCTACGACTCCCTGACGACCTGGCTCGACGTGCTGTGCTTCGGGCTGCTCGGGGCCCTCACCAAGGAGTACAACGACGATCCGGAGCGGGCCAGCCGCCCCTTCGACGACAAACGTTCCGGGTTCGTCCTCGGGGAGGGCGCCGTCGTCCTCGTCCTGGAGGAACTGGAAGCCGCCAGGGCCCGCGGGGCACACATCCTCGCCGAGGTCCTCGGCTACGGCACCAGCCTGAACGCCTGGCGGATGACCGACTCGCCGCCCGACGGCACCGGGGCCATCGAGTCCATCCAGTCGGCGATCGCGGACGCCGGTCTCGAACCGTCGGACATCGACTACGTCGTCGCGCACGGCACGAGCACCCCGGGCAACGACCTGTCGGAGACCACGGCGATCAAGAAGGTGTTCGGCGATGACGCCGAGCGGCTCCTCATCAGCTCACCGAAGTCGATGGCCGGCCATCTCACCGCCGCATCCGCCGCGTTGAGCGTGCTGACCGCGATCGGCGCGATCAACAACGGCCTTGTGCCGCCGACCATCAACCAGGAGACGCCCGACCGCAGGCTCGGCCTCGACTTCGTCCCGAACACGGCGCGCCAGCAGGAGGTGCGGCACGCCCTCATCAACGCGTTCGCCTTCGGCGGCACCAACATCGGGCTCGTCGTCGGGCGCTACGAGGAGGAGGGAGCACAGCGATGACGACCTCACAGCGAAACGGACACACGCCGCAGAGCGACGACGGGCGCCAGGTCGTCGTCAGCGGCATCGGCCTGCTGACCGCCCTCGGCGAAGGACCCGATGCCAACTGGAAGGCGCTGGTGTCCGGCGAGAGCGGGATCGGTCCGATCACGGCCTACGACCCGTCGCCGCTCCAGACCCGGCTCGGCGGTGAGATGGCCGGCTTCGACGCGGCCCGGTTCGCCACGAAGCGCCAGCTGCGCACCATCAACCGCGGTGACCGTCTCGCGCTCGCGGCGGCCCGCCTCGCCCTCGACGACGCCGGTCTCGCGCACAAGCAGGCGGGCGGCGAGGAACTCGGCCACCGCGCGGGCCTGTACCTGGGCGGCAACAAGTCGCTGGGCCGCATGGAGCAGCTGATCGACGAGCTGAAGGTCATCCGCCGTCCCGACGGCACAGCCGACCTGGCGCATCTCGCGCGGCACGGCGACGCCATCATGCCGCCGCTGTTCTTCGTCGAAGGGCTGCCGGCCGGTGCGGTGTTCAACATCTCGCAGACGTACGGGATCCGTGGTTCCAGCACCTTCTTCGCCGGCTACGCCGACGCGGGCGCGAACGCCATCGGGCGCGCGATGCGCGCGGTGCGCCGCGGGGACGCCGACGTGGTGCTCGCAGGCGGCTACGACGACGCCACCAGCTGGTGGTCGATGACGCTGCTCGACCGGCTCGGTGTGCTGACCACCCGTAACGACCTGGGACAGGCGGCCTACCGCCCCTTCGACCGCGACCGCAGCGGCGGAGTCCCCGGTGAGGGTGCGGCGCTGCTCGTCCTTGAGGAGAAGCAGTCGGCGCTCCGGCGCGGGGCCCGTATCTACGCGGAGCTGACCGGCTACGGCGCCGGTCACGACGCCCGTACGCCCCCGGCGTCCGACCCCGAGGGCCGCGGTCTCGCCCGTGCGGTCCGGCGCTCCCTGGCGGATGCCCGGGTCGCCGCGGACGACCTCGGCTACATCGCCGCCGACGGTGCCGGAACCCGGCTCGGTGACCGCGGCGAGGCGGCGGCCCTGCGCACCGCACTCGGTACGGCGGCCGGATCCGTGCCGGTGAGCACCGTCAAGCCGCAGACCGGTCATCTCGTCGGCGGCGGAGGTGCGTTGAACGCCGCCGTCTCCGCGCTCGCCCTGCACCACGGGGTGGTGCCCGCGACACTCAACCTCGACCGCGTCGACCCGAAGTGCGCTCTTGACCACGTCAGGGGAAGCGCGCGGGAGTCACGGCCCCGGCATGCGCTGGCGCTGGCCCGTGGCATCGAGGGGCAGGCCGTGGCGCTGACACTGTCGAGGCCCTCATGAGCGGCCGAGCGGCTCGGGCCGCAGAAGGAAGCGAACCGATGGCGGACGCCGCCGAGCGGACCGTCGGGGTCGTGATCGCCTCAGTCGGTGCGATCACCCCGCACGGCGCTTCGGCCGAGGCGCTGTGGGAAGGGGTGCGCGCCGGGCAGGTGGCGGTGGCACCGGTGCGCCGGCTGCCCATGGACCAGTACCAGACGAGCGTCGGCGGCGAGGTCACCGAAGCGTGCAAGCCGGCCTACGACTACGCTCCCGGCCCCGACACCCGTGACCTCTCCCTCGACTACGCGCTGACCGCCGCCGAGGAGGCCATGGCCGCCTCACGGCTCCGGGTCGGCGTCGACCTCCCGGCCGAGCGCTGGGGTGTCGCCTACGCCACCTGCCACGCCGGCTGGCGCAGCGCCGAACTCGCCCTGCGCGAGGTGCAGGAGGGCGCCGTGCCCGACTGGCACCGCTACACCTACGTACCGCCGCAGGCCGGAGCGGAGGCGCTGTCCGCCGCGTTCGGCCTCAAGGGCCCGGTGCTCAGCGTCAACACGGCCTGCGCCTCCAGTGCGCACGCGCTGGCCCATGCCCTTGAGGTGATCCGGTCGGGTGCGGCGGACGCGATGCTCGTCGGCGGCAGCGATGCCTTCACCGAGTCGGCGTTCGCCGGGTTCAGCAGCCTGTGGTCGCTGTCCCCGCAGGCCGCCGCCCCCTACTCCAAGGACCGGTGCGGACTGTCCCTCGGCGAGGGCAGCGGGATGCTGGTCCTGCTGTCGCGCGAGACGGCCGAGCGCACCGGCGCCCCGGTCATCGCCGAGCTGCTCGGCTACGGTCTGTCCGCCGACGGCTACCACCCGACGGCACCGCTGCCCGGGGGCGAGGGCGCGGCCAAGGCGATCCGTGCGGCCCTGTCCTCCTCGGGTCTCGCCCCCGACGACATCCGGTACGTCAACGGGCACGGCACCGGCACTCCGAAGAACGACTCGGCGGAGAGCAACGCGGTGCGTGCCGCGCTCGGTGCCGCAGCGGAGAAGACGGCCCTGTCGAGCACCAAGTCGATGATCGGCCATCTGCTCGGCGCGGCCGGTGCGGTGGAGGGCATCGTCACGGTGCTCGCCCTGCGCGACCAGGTGGCGCCGCCCACCGCGACCTGTGTCGGTCTCGATCCGCAGTGCGGACTCGACCCGGTGGCGGGCAAGGGCCGTCCGATGGTCTTCGACTCCGCGCTGTCCAACAACTTCGGGTTCGCCGGCGCCAACGCGACCCTCGCCTTCACCCGCCCCGGCGGCCCCGGCGCCCCGGCTCCGGCCGCCGCCCCGGACGACATCGTGCTCACCGGGTTCGGTGTGATCACCTCGGCCGGCGAGGGGGCCGAGGCGCTCTGGGAGGCCTACGCGGCAGGCCAGGGGCCAGGGGTGGAGGAGGACGGACTGCGCCTGGCCCGTGTGGAGTTCGACCGTTCGGCCGCGGGCAGCGCCCGCGAACGCCGGCGTATGGACAAGGTCTCCCAGCTCGCCGTGGCCGCCTGCCGCGCCGCCCTCCGCCACGCCGGTGCGGACGGTGACGAGCCTGCCCTTGACGCGACCGGCGTGGTGCTCGGTACCGGGATCGGGCCCATGGAGAGCGCCGAGCGCTTCACCGTCCCGGTGCTGACCGAGGGTGCGCAGGCCGCGAACCCCGCCGTGTTCCCGAACACCGTGTTCAACGGCGCGGCCGGCCACGTCGCCATGGCCCTGGGCACGAAGGGGCCCACCTCGACGCTGACGTCGGGGCACGCCGCGGGTGCCGCGGCCCTGGGTGTCGCGTACGACCTGCTGCGTACCGGGCGCGCGGAGCGTCTCCTGGTACCGGCGGTGGAGGCGTTCTCGCCGGCCACGCTCGACGCGTACCGCAGCATCCCGCTGTTCGGTTCGGCGGCCGGGCGCCGCTACACGCTCGCCGAGGCCGGTATCGCGCTCGTCCTTGAGCGGCGGTCGAGTGCCGAGCGGCGCGGCGCCCCGGTGCACGCTGTGGTCCTCGGTCACGCCACGGCGTCGGACGCCTGCGGCATCGGCCGCTGGGACCCGTCGGGCGACGGTGTGGAGCGGGCGATGCGCCAGGCGCTGCGGGGCTGCGGACTCGCACCGCACGACATCGACGCCGTCTGGGCGAACGCAGCGGGGCTCGCGGCCGCCGACCGGCCTGAACTGGCCGCTGTGGGACGGGTTTTCGATCTCGGCCGGGTGCGTTTGGAGACTCCCAAGCGGCTGCTCGGCGAGCCGGTCGGCGCGGGCGCCCATCTATCGGCGGTCCTCGCGGTCGGTGCCTGGCGCGCCGGCGCCACGGCCCGTCCCGTCCTGGTCAACAGCTCCTCCCTCGGCGGCACCCACACCTCGCTCGTCCTGTCCCCCGCCCCTCTGACCGGAACGGAGTCCGGCCGATGACCACCGCGTACGACGTGAAGATCCTCTCCACGGGCGGCTATGTGCCCGGCGATCCGATCGACAACGCCACGCTGGAGAAGTACGTCGGGCCGCTCCCGGACGACGTACTCGCCGGCATCCAGGTCAAGACCCGGCACTGGATGATCGACCCGGACACGGGTGAGCATCTGATCAACAACAGCCGGATGGCCGAGCATGCCTCACGGCAGGCCCTGGAACGGGCCGGTGTGGAGCCCGACGAGCTCGACCTGATCGTGGTGTGCACGGCCACACCGGAGTACACGCTGCCCAACGTCGCCACCACGCTCCAGCACTACCTTGGCCTGGAGAGCGTCGCCGCGATCGAGCTCCGCGGGGCCTGTGCGGGCTGGGTGCAGGCGCTCGACCTGGCCCGGCGGCAGCTGGCCGACGGCACGGCGCGCACCGCCCTCGTGGTGGGCAGCGAGGTCGGATCCCCGATTCTGGCGCCGCTGTTCCTCGGCAAGGACCCCGAGCGGGTCCGGATGCGGGACCGGCTGACGCTGTACACGTTCGGCGACGGTGCGGGGGCCGTGGTGCTGCGCGCCGAGCCGTCGGACGAAACAGCCGACGCCTTCGCCTACGTCAACGCCTGTGTGGGCGGCCTGCGCAAGCCCGGTATGGAGATCATCGGCGGCGGTACCGATGTGCCGCAGGCGGAGCAGCTGAAACGGCGCCAGCTGATCCAGATGAAGGTGGACGTGCCCGGTACCTCCACGTTCGGGCCGCAGGTGTTCGTCCGCGCGATCCAGGAGATGGCACGCAAGGACGGACGCGCGCTCGACGAGTTCGACGCGATCGTGCTTCCCGAGGGCAACGCCGACTACTTCGCCGAGGAGTTCGCGTCCGCGGGTATGCCGGCCGCGGACATCAAGGCGCTCGAAGGCCGGATCGTGGAGAACCTCGCCGATGTGGGAGCCACCGGTTCGGCCGCGGTGCCGCTGTCCCTCGACGCGGGCTGGACCTCGGGGCGCATCCGGCCCGGAGACCGGATCGTGGTCCTCGGCATCGAGGCCAGCAGGTACATCTACACCGGTCTTTCGCTGACCTGGCATGCGGCGTACGCGGGTTGAACGAACCACCGCCCCGCCCCTCCCCTCCCCGGCTCACTCATCACCAGCACCTCAGTCATCTCACTCATCAGTCGTAATTTCAGGAGGCATCAAGTGGCACTCAACACCCGCAGGCTGGGGACGTCGTCAGCGCTGGACGTCTCGGCCCAGGGCCTCGGTTGCATGGGTATGACGTTCGGGTACGGCGACGCCGACGCGAACGAGGCGCTCGCCACCATCGACCGGGCGCTCGAACTCGGCGTCACCCTGCTCGACACCGCCGACATGTACGGTCCGCACACCAACGAGGAGCTGATCGGCCGTGCCGTCGCCGGGCGCCGCGACAAGGTGGTGCTCGCCTCGAAGGTGGGCAACGAGATCGGTGACGACGGCCAGTTGACCTGGCGGATCAACGGCCGCCCCGATTACATCCGCAAGTCGATCGAGGGAACCCTGCGCCGGCTCGGCACCGACCACCTCGACCTCTACTACCTGCACCGGGTCGACCCCGACGTCCCGATCGAGGAGAGCTTCGGCGCGCTCGGCGAACTCGTCGGGGCAGGACTCGTGCGGCACCTGGGCATCTCCGAGGCGGCGCCCGCGACCATCCGGCGTGCCCACGCGGTGCATCCGCTGACCGCCGTACAGACCGAGTACTCGCTGTTCACGCGCGATGTCGAGGTCAACGGCGTCCTCGACACCGTGCGCGAGCTCGGCATCGGCTTCGTCGCCTACAGCCCGCTCGGCCGCGGCTTCCTGACCGGCACGATCCGCGACACCTCCGATATCCCCGAGGGCCTGGACTTCCGCCGTATCGCTCCGCGTTTCAAGGACGAGAACATCCGGCAGAACCTGCCCGTCGTGGACCAGCTGAACGATCTCGCCGCAGCGGCAGGCACGACCGTCGGCCGCCTCGCGCTCGCCTGGGTGCTCTCGCGCGGCGACGACGTGGTCGCGATCCCGGGCACCAAGCGGCGCCGGTATCTGGAGGAGAACATCTCCGCGTCCGACGTCGAGCTCTCCGCCGACGTCCTTGCGGCGATCGACAGGATCGCCCCGTACGGCGTCACGGCCGGCAACCGCTACCCCGACAAGGAGATGGCCTCCCTGAGCCGCTGAACCACCGCCCGAGCGCCGTCCGCCCCGACCTTCCTGGAGAAGAACATGTCTGCTGCAACACCTCGCCCGGTACGCCGCGTTCTCATCGCCGGCGGCGGAATCGGCGGTATCGCCACCGCCCTGGCCCTGCAACAACAGGGCATCGAGTCGGTCGTCTTCGAACGCGCACCCGCCCTGCGTGACGGCGGGGCCGGACTGCACATCTGGACCAACGGCATGCTCGCACTCGCGGAGCTCGGGGTCGCCGACCGGATTGCCGCGATCGCCCCCGCCCAGGAGGTGTGCCACTTCGCGACCTCGACCGGACGGCCGATCGGGCAGTATCCCGTGGGCCAGTTCGTCGAACGCTACGGTCAGCCCACGGTCGCCATCGGCCGCTCCGAACTGCACGGCATTCTGCGGGACGCGGTGCACGCGCCGATCGTCACCGACGCCGAGGTCACCGGGTTCACCGAGCACGAGGACGGGGTGAGTCTGCACTTCGCGGACGGCACGTCCGCGGAGGGCGATCTGCTGGTCGGCGCGGACGGTGTCCGGTCCGCCGTGCGCACCGGTCTCTTCGGCCACCAGCCGCCCGACTACACCGGGTACATCGCCTGGCGCGGTCACGCCGAGCTGTCACCCGAGGAGTTCCCGCCCGGCACCTTCCAGGCCCTGTTCGGTCAGGGAACCCGCTTCACGTACTACGACATCGCCCCCGGCGTCGTGCACTGGATGAGTGTCGCCAACGGCCCCGCGGGAGGCCGCGACGAGGGCACACCCGAGCAGACCCTCGACATGCTGCGCGCACGGCACGCCGGCTGGACCGATCCGGTGCGGCAGATCCTCGACGCCACGAGGCCGGAGAGCATCCTGCGCGGCGACGTCCTGGACCGCAAACCCGACTCGGTGTGGGGACGCGGCCGGGTCACGCTGCTCGGCGACGCGGCGCACGCCATGAGCTTCAACATCGGGCAGGGCGCGTGCGTGGCCATCGAGGACGCCCTGGTCCTGGCCGGCCATCTCGCCGCACCGGGCGTCGACGTCAGCGCGGCGCTGCGTGCCTACGAGGCCGAACGGCAGGAGCGCACACGGCCGATGCAGCTGCTCGCCCACCGGATCGGTGTGATGGGCGCGATCGAGAACCGGGCCGCCGTCTGGCTGCGCGACAGGGTCCTGAGTCTCGTCTGGAACCGCACCTTCGAGTCGACCGAACGCGATCACGTCGCCTACGGCAAGCGGTGGAAGTCCGCCGCGACCACCACTGCGTGAGCACCTGCGTACCCGTCCGAACAGAGCAGAGAGGACAGCGTCATGACCACAGCGGCGATCGCCCACCCGGTACGGACGGTCTGGGAGAGCACCGAGGAGCGGAACAAGGCGACCATCCTGCGCGTCTTCACCGAGTTCATCAACCAGGGCGACTTCTCGCTCGTGGACGAGCACTACCGGCCGGACATCATCGACCACGCGGGGCTGCCCGGCGCACCCGACGGCGCCGAGGGCGTGAAGTACACCATCGCCGGACTGCGTGAGGCCTTCCCCGACTTCAACGTCACCATCGAGGACATCAGCGCGCACGACAACATGGTCGTCATCCACAACACCTGGCGCGGCACCCACCTCGGCGAACTGCTCGGCATGGCGCCCACCGGACGTTCGTTCCTCTCCCTCGGCATCGTCATCTGGCGTTTCGACGAGGAGGGCAGGATCGCCGAGCGCTGGGAGCACGGGGTGTCGTCCAACATGTTCGCCGCGCTCGGCATGCGGATGATGGCGCCCCGCAAGGGTGGCCGGCGCAGCGTGCAGGGTGCGCGTTCCGTGACCCGCACGGTGCCGCTGAGGACCGCCAAGTACGTGGCCTGGCACCGGCTCACGGCCGACCTGCAAGGGCCGCGCCGACGTGAGTACGAGGCGTCACGGCGCAGGCTCAGGATCACCAACGAGGTGCTCCGTATCGACCCGCGGCCCGACGGTGACCATGTGATCGTGCACTTCGAGACTCCCGACCCGGAGCGGACCAGGAAGCGCTGGGCGGAGTCGACGCACCCCTTCGACCTGTGGCTGCGTGAGCAGATCCTCGACATCCACGGTGAGGATCCCTGGTCGGGACCTGCCACGTCCTGCGAGTCGGCCGGTCTTTCCTGGTCACTGCCCGCACGGCTCACCCCGGACCGACCCGAAGAATCCCGCTGACCGGCGTACGGTCTGCCGACCGGTGGTCGAGCCGTCCTCCAGGGCAGGCCGGCAGACTGGGATTCCCCCCGAGCGACGGGCTCGCGCCGCACATCCCCCGCCGGCGCGGGCCCGTCAACCTTCCTGGCGGATCTGCTCCAGGCCTTCTCGCCGGCTCTCCGGCCGGCTGTCCCGCCGGACTTCCTGCCCGGCCTCCGTTCGGCCACCCCGCACATCCTCCTGCCGGCCGCCTTGCCTGCCTTCCTGCCGGCCGCCTTGCCTGCTTTCCTGCCGGCCGCCTTGCCTGCTTTCCTGCCGGCTGAGAAGCGCCTCGATGCCCGGCACGAGGTCGGCGGGCGTCGGCATACGGGCGATGCTGGTGCCCAGCTGGGCGGCTGCGGGCAGCACCCGGCCGCCGTTGACCAGCTCGGCGATGTGGAAACGCAGCCGCAGCATGCTGACGCTGTCCGTCGGCTCGTCGCCCGTCAGACAACGGCCGATCCCGGCCTGCTCGATCAGCTGCCCGGCCCGCTGCTCCTCCTGACCGGCCGGCAGCACGAGCTGGGAGACCCCGAACCGGGCAGCCGCGTACACGACCCCCTCGTCCCCTCCGTGCACGACGAGGACGCTGCCCCGCAGCACCAGACTCCAGGGATGGTCATCGCCGTTCAGGACGAGGAGTTGCATACCGAGGCTCTCGACGGCTTCGGCGACCCGGTGGAACAGCCGTGCACGACGCCGGTCCTCGGGCCGGGTCCCGGTCGGCATCCCGGTGATGCAGACGCGCGGAAGCAGGGGCAGCTCGGTGAGCCACGGTGTCGGCTGTCCGGGCAGTTCGTAGGCCTGGCAGCTCACCGGCCAGGCATCGGGTTCGGGCCGTGCCCTGATCAGCGCAGGACAGGGGTCGATCCAGACGGTCGGCTGCGGCGGCAACGGCTCGTGGACATAAGGAAGATAGGCGGCCGTGGGCACTCCTGCCCCGGCCGCCATCGCTGTCGAGTCGGTGCACAGCGGGTCGTAGACCACCAGATCGGGGCGCCAGGCCCGGCTGAACCGATACGGATCGGCAAGCACGGGGACGAGGCCGGCCTTGGTCACGCGGTGCCGGGCCCGCGCCGCGCAGGTGAAGCGGACCTCGTGGCCGGCCGTCTGCAGTTCCCTGGCGAGCAGCACCAGACGCAGCACGGCCGGCATGCCGAGGCCCGCGGAGAAGAGCACGCGCACGAATCCTCCCAGGGCAATCAGCGCGTGAAGCGGTCGAGCACCCGCGTGGTCCCCGCGTCCGCGTCCAGCACCGGATCGCTGCCGAGCACGGCCCGCTGGAGCTGCTGCAACCGCTGTGAGGGCTCGATGCCCAGCTCCTCCACCAGATGGGTGCGCAGATTCCGGAAGACGTCGAGGGCCGCGGAGGGCCGCCCCGCGCGGTAGAACGCCACCATGGACTGGGCGTGCAGCCCTTCGTGCAGCGGGTGCCTCGCGGTGAGCGCGGTGAGCTCGGTGAGCACCTCGGCGTGGCGGCCGAGCCGCAGCTCGACGTCGATCCGCCGTTCGAGGACTCCGATCCTGCTCTCCTCCAGGCGCATCGCCTCGATCTCGAGGAGCGGTCCCGTGCGCACGTCGACCAGGGCGGGCCCCCGCCACAGGGCGAGAGCAGCACGGAACAGGTCGGCGGCGCGCTGGTCGTCGCCCTGGTCGAAGGCGCGCTGACCGAGCGAGGAGAGACGGTCGTGCTCGTGCGCGTCGATGTTGCCCGGGTCGGTCTGTAGCAGATAGCCGCCGTGCCGGGTGAGGAGCAGTTCCTTGGAGCCGCCGGGCTCTCCGTCGAGCGCCTTCTCCATGCAGCGCCTGAGCTGGAGGATGTAGGTTTGCAGCGTGGTGAGCGCGCTGCGGGGCGCGTTGTCGCCCCAGATCTCCTCCATCAGCGCGGAAACCGGCAGGACCTGGTTGGCATAGATGGCGAGCAACGCCAGGATCTGCCGCGGCTTCGCCGCCGTGGGCAGAATCGGAACACCGTTCAGCTCGGCGTCCAACGAACCCAGAACGTAGATTCGCATGCGGCCGGCCCCCTTGTCTGTGTCGTGTGACCTCGAATCTGCCACGGTGGCTGTTTTGATGACAGTGCGTGATTCCCCGCTGTCCGGTGGCCCGTTCCCAGTCGGGGACGTGAGGGATTCATGGTCCACAGGAGGGCCTTCGAACAACGGGGACGCAAAAACCGATGGCCGCCCGGGCATGCCCGAGGCCCCGCGTGCAGGGGGGCACGCGGGGCCTTTGGGTCCGGCGAGGGGAGGGGCGCCGGATATGTGGTGGTTCAGTCGGGGGTGGGCGGTGCCTGACCGTACTGCGCGAGGCATTCCTCGTAGGAGGGCAGGAGACCCTTCGCCAGCGCCTCCGCCGCGGTGGGCGCGGCGAGGTCGTCGTCGGTCATCACCGGCGCCTCGGTGAGCCCCCAGGGCAGGTCGAGTTCGGGGTCGAGCGCGCTGACCGTGTAGCCCGCACCCGCCGTGTACGGCAGCGAACTGTGGCAGACGACCAGCGTGTCGTCCTCAAGGGCGAGCCAGGCATGGCCGAGCCCTTCGGAGACGAACACCCCGGACTCGTTGCGGTGGTCGAGCCAGACCACCGCATGCCGGCCGTAGTCCGGCGACCCGACCCGCAGATCCACGACGACATGGAGCGCGGCGCCGCGTACACAACCGAACAGCCTGGCCCGGCCGTTGTCGCCGGCCGTGCCGTGGATGCCGCGCAGCACCAGACGGCGCGCGGCCGACATACTGCTGTAGCGGATCGCGAAAGGACGCCCGATGGCCTCCTCCAGGTAGTCCTGGCGGAATGCCTCGTAGCGAACCACGTTCTCGTCCTCGACCGCCCGCGGCGCGAGGAGGAACGCGCCCGGCAGGGCGAGTTCACATACTTCCAGACCACTGGACTCCATGCCGACGACGGTAGCCCCCGGCACTCAAGACCTCCTTGAGCAGTGCGGGCGCACGGCCTTGGAAGAGCCTCAAGGCCGTCTCCAGTTGGAGGCGATCGGGGTGCAGGAGGGTTCGTGACGTGATGTCCGCGTACGAGCCCGAAGGAGCAACTCGATGACCACGACCGCGAGTTCAGCGAGCCTCGCCGAATACTGGATCGAGGTCGACCGCCTGGCGAAGCATTCCGAGACGGCCGCCGACACCGGTGCGCGCCTCGCCCGGTCCGCCCTGACCACCGACAGCGCCGTCACACCCAATGCCGAGTTCCACAGCTGGTTCACCGCGCAGCGCCGCTCCAAGCGCTACGAGGTGCGGCGTGTCCCGTTCTCCGAGCTGGCCGGCTGGCACTTCGAGGACGACACGGGCAATCTCGTGCACGGGAGCGGACGGTTCTTCTCGGTCGAGGGACTGCACGTGCGTACGTCCTGGAACGGACAGGAGCGCAGCTGGACGCAGCCGATCATCAACCAGCCCGAGATCGGCATCCTGGGCATCGTGGTCAAGGAGTTCGACGGGGTGCTGCACTGCCTGATGCAGGCCAAGATGGAACCGGGCAACCTCGACACCGTGCAGCTGTCCCCGACCGTGCAGGCCACCCGGAGCAACTACACGGGGGTGCACAGGGGGTCCAGCGTGCGCTACCTGGAGCACTTCATCCCCCCCTACGAGGACGGCCGGGTCCTGTTCGACTCCCTGCAATCGGAGCAGGCGGCCTGGTTCCTTCGCAAGCGCAACCGGAACGTGGTGGTCGAGGCGGTCGGTGACGTCCCCGGGCACGAGGACTTCGTCTGGCTGACCCTCGGGCAGCTCTACGGTCTGCTGCACGAGGACAACGTGCTGAACATGGATGCCCGTACCGTCCTTGCGCAGATCTCCCTGCCCTCCGACCACGGACGCCCGCTGCACTCGACAGGAGAAGTGCTCGGCCGTATCACCGAGGTGAGGGCGCGACGCGAACTGGTGCAGCGCTCCATACCACTGGCCGACGTCGGGCAGTGGCGTCGCGGGGAGGACGAGATCGCCCATGTGGACGGACACCACTTCAGTCTGCTCGCCGCGGACATACGTGCCACGAACCGGGAGGTCACCCACTGGTCCCAGCCCCTGCTCGCCCCCAGCGAGCAGGGGCTCTCCGCGTTCCTCGTCCGCCACGTCAACGGTATGCCGCACCTGTTGGCACAGGCCGGTACGGAGGCCGGGGTCCTCAACGTGTGCGAGCTGGCGCCGACCGTGCAGTGCCAGCCCGGCCACGCGATGTCCCTGCCCCCCGAGGCCCGGCCGCGCTATCTGGACCTCGTACTCGACGCGCCGCGCGACCGGGTCCTCTTCGACTCGGTGCAGTCCGAGGAGGGCGGCCGCTTCCACCGTGCGACCAACCGCTATCTGCTGGTGGAGGCCGGCGAGGAGTTCCCGCTCGACGTGCCCGAGGAGTTCATCTGGGTGAGCGAGGCGCAGTTCGCCGAGCTCCTCCAGCACAGCAACTACGTGAACATCGAGGCACGCACGCTGGTGACGGCGCTGCGGGCGACGAGGGCGGTGCGGGGCGACATCCCGCGCTGAGCACGCACACGGACGTCGGCGCGGTGACCGGGGACGAGAGCGCCGAACTGCCCGAGGCGCTGCACGACGTGGCCC